>NZ_JAVJQN010000006.1:0-37514 GCF_040218245.1 Coleofasciculus sp. E1-EBD-02
TTTGTCTGACTGTATTGCTTTTTTCTCCATTGATTTTAGCGATAAATTCTGAAACTCGGGTCAGACTACTTGAACCTGTCATCACCATGCCAAAGCTCCAAGTGGCTAAACCGATTACTTCAGGCAAAGATAAATGAGAAAGAAAAATGAGAGGAGACAATTTTTGACCAGTCTTTTAAATGTTTATTCCGTAACATGGCTTAACCAATTAACCATTTTTCTGGATGATTAATCATATTGACTAACCCCCTTAACACTTGATTATATATATGATATATTTCTCTCCCTTGCTCCGTTGATATATACTGGCATTTAACGGCAAATTTTAGCCACACCTGCGTTTCGGCACTTTCGGCTTCACAGTCATTCAACTTAGCTAGAAATGATGCCTGATACCTCCTCTTTCTCCACGCTTCCGCTAAATTAGCGCACACGGCACTTGCTGGAACGTCGAATTTGATCAGTGAGAGAATATCTTTCTTCTATGGGAAACTGTTTTGATACTTCAAAAATAGTCATAGCTGCATCAAACGCTTTTTGATAAATAATTAGATCTTCATGAGTTTTGATGGTTTTTTGGTCTTCTTCCTTGTCCACTTTCCCTCCAGGTCTTCCAAGTCTTACCTCCATTATACCGTCCAGGTAAAAAACCTACCCTTGTGAGCCGGGGGAGAGGGGGTTATGGCTTAAGTTTACACGCATAAACCCAACCTACGATTTCGTTCTACTCCTCACTATCGGCAAAATTAACATTTTCGTAAATATCACTCAAATTGATCTGAAACTCAATTGACCTTAATTCGAGAACCGCCTCGGCTGATTCCTGCTCACTTAATACCCATTGACCCTCAGTATTCTTGGCATACTGCATCAGATGATATTTGGTTTGGTCAATCAAAATATATTCCTTGAACTCCGGAATCGACCGATAGAAAATAAACTTATCGCCTAAATCATAATTCTTCGTTGATCTGGATAATACCTCAACAATCAACGAGGGATTCATCACCGTCGTTGTCCCCGTTCCTGTGTAAATTGGTTCTCCTTCAATAACCATCACATCAGGATAGGTGTACTGACGATAACGAGGTATCCATAACCGTACATCCCCGATATAGACCCGATAATTTTGCCCTCTTAAACCAAACTTTAAATTGGCGGCAAAATTCAAAGCAATTTCATTATGATTCGTTGTCCCACCCGTCATTGGTACGATTTCCCCATCGCGATATTCATGCTTATACTCGGCTTTCTTCTCTAGTTCCAAATATTCCTCTGGCGTGTAGTAGCGTTTTTGTGTCTGTAATTGCATAACTAATACCCGCTATTCCTCTACCTCTAATAGTTTCTCAGCCGAAACGTGATAATGCTCAATCTTAACTAACGGTTCCCATCCTAACTTTACTGGGTTTTGAATCGGATGCACGTCTGGCGTCGTGGCACAATTAAACACCACATACAACCAATAATCTTGCTTCAACCGTTCCGCTGTCTTATACTCATTCGTGGTTAACGCTATCTCACCCACAGCAGACCGCCCCTTCACCTCAATAAACCGTACAGCAATAGCAGTTTCTGGGTCTTCCGGATGGGGCTTGCGGGAAATTAAGTCAAAACCGCGATTCTCCTGTTCCACACTCACCACCTGCCAACCCCGCGCCTGTTCGGATGCAATTACCGCCTCCACTGCAATCCGTTCAATCTCCCGATTACTCACCATCGGTGCAATTTCCGGCGAGTGACGTTCTGGGTGCGGCAGTACCCAAGCACTGCCATAATGCTGAATATCTTGAATCGTGCAACTTTTCTCCTTATCCAGTTCTTCCCGTCGTTGTTGCAAACGACCATCTAACTCAAACAAACGGTCTTCCATCTGCTTAATCCGACCATCCAAACCCGCCTCTTTGGAACCCAACTCCCTCTGTTCGATAAGTTCGGCAAACTGACACTGGACGCGATCGATAATTGTATTTAGACTAATCTCTAAGTGATGGGAAATCGTCTCTACTTCTTTTTCTCGCTGCGTCTTCGTTTCTGCCAAAAACGGCTGCAAGGCTTGCTCAATCAACGCCTGTTCCACTTGGTCGCGACTGGGCAATCCCCCATCATCCGGGAGTTCCACCGTCTCTTTCACCAACGCCAAATCCAGAAAAATCGTCGGCTGGCGTACCGTCATCGTCCCCTCTAACTCAATCTGCACCACAAATAACCGCTTGTGCAGCACATTCCCCAAACCATCCACAATGGCGGCTGAAAACAGATCTAATCGGGCTGGGGATTGGCGATAGAGGTCGAAAAAGACCGCCCCCCGTCGCAAATCATCCCGCACCCGCGCCAACACATCCTCCCGCACACACTCAAACAACGGATGTCCCGGTGTCACCCATTCCAAGGTCGGGTCACTTGTCAAGATGTTTTTATCAAACGTAATCTTTTTATACTCCCGTCCCAACCTGCCAAACCGTGACTCCAAGCGTTCCCCCAACGACCAAAGCGTGCGGGGGATTCGCCCAATCCGATAAATATGCTGCCCTTTCCCGGTTTCCTTGGGATGAATCCCGGCGATTGATGCGGCTTGGACAAAGAAATCCTCAATCACTTCCGGTACTAACCGTCGTTCTTTGGCTTCGGCTGACTTCCCGACAATCGCCGACAGGTTCAACTCCCGTTTGGCTAATCCTTCCAATGCTGAATCGGTAATTCGGCGGAAATGTTCCTGATCCACCTGTTCCACAATCCGGTTTAAAATCACCGTATCGGTGAGATTGTGGGCGTACATCTCCCGAATCATCCGTTCTAACTGATTGGCGGGAAAGATATCCCCCAACACATTAAACACCTTGCCTGTGCGTTCTGGGTCTAAATCGTTTTCAATCGCCCGAATTCGTTCAAATAACTTCCACAGTACCTTACCTTCGCGGGTATTTGTGGCAACAAAGTTAAAAATTAGACAATCCTTATCCTGTCCATAGCGGTGAATCCGCCCCATCCGTTGTTCCAAGCGTACCGGATTCCAAGGGATATCATAATTAATCATCATCCAACAAAATTGCAGGTTGATCCCTTCCCCGGCGGCTTCCGTCGCCACCAAAACTTGAGCCTCTTCGCGAAACTCCCGTTCGGCATAAATACGAGTATGAGGCGTATCTCTGTCGCCAATTTTCATCCCCCCATGAATCTGCGTCACCGACAATCCCCACTCTCGTAACTTCCCCACTAAATAATCTAGAGTGTCCTTGTGTTCAGTAAACAGCAACAGCTTCATCTTGGGGTCTCTAAATATCCCCTTGTTCGTAATCGTTGTTTTCAGCTTCACCAACTTAGATTCAACTTCCCGCTGCTCAAGCTGCTGCGCTTGGTTAATCAGTTTGGTAAGCTGAATAATCTCATCCTGTAAATCCTGGGGATCAATTGATGCGACGACCGATTCCAAGTCATCGGTAATCTTTTGCTGTTCCTCTGTGGTTAATTCGTCAAAATCATCCGGTAACTTGCGATTAATCTGCTCGCGACGATACCCTTCCGGGTCTTCCAAAATCCGCTGACGCTTATCCCGCATCCGTTCCAAACTGCGGCGCACAGCAAATACACTGGAAGCAAAGCGGCGTTGCAGCATTGCCATGGCAAAACCCAATGTCCGCCCACGAGCCGAATTTTCCTGTTCGGCTTTAATGGATTGTTCCTCAACATAGTGAGTCAATTCATCATAGAAATCCAGTTCCTCATCATCAATCTGGAAATCAATGGTTTCCACTTGGCGGTTGGTAAACAACTTCTTGGCTTGACCCGTTTCTGGGTCAGGGAACGTCACCAGTGCTTCCTTGGTGCGGCGCAGGTAGAAAGGCGCATCGTTGCGCTGCATCGCCTCTTCTAAACTCTTGACATCCCCATAAACATCCCGGTCTAATAACTCTAAAAACAGACAAAAGTTTTGCGGATCACCCTTATGGGGAGTGGCGGTCATTAATAAATAATGGTCGGTCATTTCCGACAGCCGTTCACCCAACTGATAGGCTAACGTCTTTTTATCCGAGCTATAGGCACTCATCTTGTGGGCTTCATCCACAATAATTAAATCCCAGTGCGATCGCAGCAAACTTTCCTTGGCATCTTGGATACGAGAAACCCAGGACACCGACGTCACCACTTGATGCTTTTATTGCCAAGGATTCATGCCATAATTCGCCCGTAAAACATCCCCGCGAACCACCTCAAAGTCTTCCCGAAACTTGTCTTTCATCTCCCGTTGCCATTGGAAGGTAAGATTAGCTGGGGCGACAATGAGAGTCCGTTTAGCCAGTCCTCGCACTTTGAGTTCCTTCAGCAGCAACCCCGCCATAATTGTTTTACCCGCACCCGGATCATCAGCCAACAAAAAACGGATGCGAGGTTGTTTGATAAAGTAATCGTAGACAGCCTCTAACTGGTGAGGGAGAGGATCAACTCGTGCGATCGCCAGGGAAAAATAGGGGTCATATTCGTGCGCCAATCCCAGGCGTAAGGCTTCCACGCCCAAGCGAAACCTAAACGATTCCCCATCAAAGGGTTCTTTTTCCGGTGTTGCGGATAACTGAGAAAGCTGTTCGGGGTTAAGAATCGGTTCGTGGACTTGATTGGTGGTTAATCCTTTAGCAATCAGTTTAACCGACTCCCCCATCGGCACAGCCACGATTACTTGCACTGGTTCGGGGAAAATAGAGCCACGCAGGATCACATTGGCTTTTAATTGGTCTAATTGTACGCCTTGGTTAGCAGCCGAACCACTGTTCATCAGCAAAATACCTGGATTTTGAGGTCTAGTCCGCGATCGCCCATCTTCTTCAATTTCACCTGAATCTGGACAGGGTGAGAGAGTTTGCTCGATGGTCTTGTGATTGAGCCTAACTCATGCAGGATCGAACCGTACCTCGTATATTTACTGAACCTGAGTCAGCCAAATGGCTGGTGCTTGGTAGGTTTTACCGTCTTATTGATGGTTGCGATCGCGCTTTCTCAACCCAAACACCTGAAGGGGTGACAAGCAGTCTAAAACCTTTTCAAATCAGGCTTTGAGTAGAGGGCGACCCGACCTAATTGAGTGGACTGGTGTTGTTAATTAGAGCAAGCGGGTCGCCCCTACAGGTTGTTATATCAGGTTTGCCTTTATTACCCCCTTTTGCCACGGCGATTGAAATCGCTGCTACACAAATTCTAAACCCATCACCTGACGATAGTGGGCTTCAAACGGCTGGACGCTTTTAGACTGGCGACTACTCATCCATTCACTTTGCTCAAATAATTCCTTCCTTAATTCATCGACATCAATGCGGGTGACTTTTCCATACGCAACGACTCGTTCCCCATTCACCCAAACCGTATCCACTACATTTGTCGGACGCCCTAACACCAGTGAAGCGATCGGATCAGTACGCGGTAATACAGATAAATTGGTCAAATCATATAAGACTAAATCAGCTTTTTTGCCGATTGTCAACGAACCTAACTCATTCGCTATATTTAACCCCTTTGCCCCACCTAAGGATGCCATCTTAATCGCCTGACGCGGCGTAATCCAGTGGCGATAATCTAAATCAGTGGTATTATGCAATAATGTACCAATTTTAATCGCTTCTAAGACATCTTGAGCATCATTACTCGCTGCACCATCACAACCAAAGGTAACATTAATTCCTGCTTTCCGGTAGTTCAAAATGGGGGCAATTCCACTTCCTAAGCGCAAATTACTCAAGGGATTGTGAACCACAGTCGATCGCGTTTGGGCTAAAATCCCAATATCGGCATCATCTAACCAGACACAGTGCGCCAAAGAGGTGCGCCGACTCAAGTAGCCCAGTTGTTGCAAATGTCTTACCGCACTACAGCCGTATTTTTCTTGCGCTAGTTGCTGCTGTGCTTTTGTTTCCAATAGATGGGCGTGACGACATAAATTCTCGCGATCGCTTAATTCAATGCAACCCTCGAACAGTGCGTCTGAACAGAGTTGTATCCCCGTTGGCGCAACAAGAATGTTGATTCCTGATTCGGGATGATGAAACTGTTGCACCACCTCCTGCATCAATGCCAGGATTTCCTCGGTTGAGTGATGATAAGGATCATGGTTTTGCTTCACATCCCCATCGGGAATCCCCTGCGACAGGGATTCATCTTGAATCAACGGACCAATAAATGCCCGAATTCCAATCTCTTGATAAGCCTGAACCGCCGCCGCAACGGTTTCAATTTCTTTCCCTGGAATTAATACCAAATGATCGACAACTGTTGTCCCGCCTGACAGTAATGTTTCCACTGCTGTGCCTAACGCACTCAAATAAACCTGTTCTGGTGTTAACGGCGTAAACTCATAAAGTTGGGCAATCCACAGTTCTAAAGGTAAGGGCGGAATAATACCCCGTTGCCACATCTCCGAGGAGTGAGTGTGGGCATTAATGAAACCGGGGAGAAGCAGTTTATTTTCACCATCGACTGTAGTATTCTTTTCCCCAGAATTAACAGAGGAATGAGGCACAATTGTGGCAATCCGATCTGCCTCAATTTGCACATCGACAGTTTTATAGTCTGGATCAATGGGAATTAAAAGGTTTTCAATAGTAAAACTCACGATTGATCAGTCTCAGATTAAGGGAAATGACACTAACTTTAGAGTTTGTAGTTAGCGCTTGAGCGCTTGTGGCACGCTTCGTGCTACTAAGCTGTTTGGCATTTAAACCTTAATATCAATAATGGCACAATCCTTGTAGTGCGAGCATCTTGCTCGCTACTAATACCCAATTTAAATGCATTACAGCTTACGAACGCAGATTAAGGGTGTGTCCCCTGGCGAAGCGCGATCGCATCAGTCATGCCTAAACGATAGCACCGTTATATTCTGGCTCATGTCTGGTCAGCCGTGCAATCCTGAGTACAATGATTGGCGTATCTATCATGACTGGACTACCATGAATCAACCGTTACGGACATTAGGTGTAGCCCCCAATGCTTGGGGAGTGAATGATGCGATCGCGGATTTGACTCGCCCCTCCCTAACTCCTCATCCCATTACCCTTACCACCGAAACCAAAAGCCTGCGCCTGGATTTAGTCAAATCTGCCATCCTAATCATCGACATGCAAAATGACTTCTGTCATCCTGATGGATGGTTAGCCCATATTGGCGTAGATGTAACCCCCGCCCGCAACCCAATCGAACCTCTGACAGCCTTGCTTCCCCAGTTACGAGAGGTTAATGTCCCCGTGATTTGGGTGAACTGGGGAAATCGTCCCGACTTACTCAATATTAGTGCTGGATTGCGTCATGTTTATAATCCCACCGGTGCAGGAATTGGACTCGGTGATCCCTTGCCTAGAAGTGGGGCAAAAGTGCTAACTAAAGACAGTTGGGCAGCGGCAATTGTGGATGGATTAAACCACGAACCTGAAGATATTTATATTGACAAATATCGCATGAGTGGCTTCTGGGATACTCCCTTAGACAGCATTTTACGCAATATGGGCAAAACCACTCTTTTCTTTGCGGGTGTCAACATTGATCAATGTGTCATGGCAACATTACAAGATGCTAATTTCCTGGGATATGATTGCGTGCTACTCAAAGATTGTGCGGCAACAACATCTCCTGATTACTGCTTTAAAGCCACGATTTATAATGTTAATCAGTGTTTTGGGTTTACCAGCGATTCTCAATTACTTCTTAAAGCTTTAAAAGCGTAAAAGATCAATGCAGAAGGGCAGGGAAGACAAAAGGAATGGGGAGATTTAGCAGTTATCAATGGTTTGCATCAAAAACAAATGACAAATGACAAATGACCAATGACCAATGACCAATGACCAATGACCAATGACCAATGACCAATGACCAATGACCAATGACCAATGACCAATGACCAATGACCAATGACAAATTACAGGAGAAACAACCTATGGAATCCCGGTGTATGATTCCCGTTATTAAATCCCCCAAGGACTACCAAGCCTATCGTATCAGTCCCCAGGATAGCAACCGTTTAGCCATTATCTTTGATCCGGCGATCGCGGATTCATCATTAACTGTTTGTGTGGAGATTTTTGATCAAGGCGGCAAAACTCCCCCGAATCGCCATCAAATTGCTGTAGAAATGTTTTTTATCCTTAAAGGGGAAGGAATTGCCCGGTGTGATGGCAAAAATGTGCCATTTCGGGCAGGAGATAGTTTGTTAGTGCCACCAACGGGTATTCATGAAATTATAAATACAGGTCAAGGTCGTTTATATGCGTTATGTTTCATGGTTCCCAATGAGGATTTTGTTGAACTGATTCGTAGCGGTACACCTGTCAATTTGGATGAGGAAGATTTTCGCGTCTTGGGGCGTACTGATGCGGTGGTTCCGTGTTAAATAGGCAATAGGCAATAGGCAATAGTAAGGAATTAGGTAGTTCAATAAACGGGAACGGTGGAGATTATCATTCGTTTGTCATTTGTCTTATGTCATTTGTAAGAGATTGAAACCTAGAATCAGGGCGGGTTTTGAATATAGGTTATCATCAATGACGAAACGAAAGTTCCTAAACCCGCCCCTACATAAAACCCTGTCCTCGAACAAGGTGACGAGTTCAACAATCAACAATTAACTAATTTAAAGGACTTGCCCAATACACGGAATTGGTAATAACGCGCAATACATTAGGCTGATAATAAGTAGGATAAAGTTCGTCGCCAGGACGAAAGTAAAAAATTTTACCTTTGCCTCGGTGAAAACAACAGCCACTGCGAAAGACTTCACCCCCCTCAAACCAACTGATAAACACTAAACTATCCGGATTAGGAATATCGAAAAACTCGCCGTACATTTCCTCAGCCGCCAGTTCAAAGGACTCATCTAAACCTGCGGCAATGGGATGGGATGCATCAACAAGCCAAAGTCGTTCTTTTTCGCCATCATTGCGCCATTTGAGACTACATGACGTACCCATCAGCCGTTTAAAAATTTTGGAAAAGTGACCCGAATGCAATACAATTAGACCCATGCCAGACAAAACGCGCTGATGGACTTTATCGACGATAGTGTCTTGTACCTGATCATGGGCAATGTGTCCCCACCAGATTAAAACATCGGTTTGGTTGAGGATGGCATCAGTTAATCCATGATCAGGTTGGTCTAATGTGGCAGTTTTAACCGTTAATCCTGAGGATTGTAAATGTTGCGCGATCGCGTGGTGAATCCCATCAGGATAAATCTTGCCAACGTCGGCTTTTTTTCTTTCCACTTGATACTCATTCCAAACCGTAACGCGAGGATTGGCTGTCATATAATAAACCATTCTTTTTTTAATTATGCCAATAACAAATAACACATGACAAATGACAAATGACAAACATTAATAAACAAACAGCATCCATGTTAACCCGCGATGGAATTCGTCTAGATGCTGATATTTACTATCCCGATACTGATATAGACTTACCTGTACTCCTGATGCGACAACCTTACGGAAGGGCGATCGCGTCTACGGTAGTCTATGCTCATCCTACTTGGTATGCTGCCCAGGGGTATATCGTCGTGATTCAGGATGTGCGGGGACGGGGAACCTCTGGGGGAGAGTTTCAGCTATTTGTCCATGAAGTTGCTGATGGCATTGATACCGTTAACTGGGTATCACAGTTACCCGGTAGCAATGGACAGGTGGGTATGTATGGCTTTTCCTATCAGGGGATGACTCAACTGTATGCAGCATCAGCAAATCTGCCCGCGTTGAAA
This sequence comes from Coleofasciculus sp. E1-EBD-02, assembly GCF_040218245.1. Taxonomy (NCBI): domain Bacteria; kingdom Bacillati; phylum Cyanobacteriota; class Cyanophyceae; order Coleofasciculales; family Coleofasciculaceae; genus Coleofasciculus; species Coleofasciculus sp. E1-EBD-02. Next base: position 9,731 of record NZ_JAVJQN010000006.1, read on the forward strand.
ACCATTTGTCCGGCGATGATGGCGTATGATTTATATACAGATTGGGCGTATGAAAATGGGGCATTTTGTTTACAAATAAATTTAGGCTGGGCGGTACAATTAGCTGCCGAAACTGCCCGATTAAAGGGTGATGCTATTGCCTATCAAATTCTCTATACTGCTTCTCGCGATTTGCCGTTTTATAATCCATCATCCAAATTTATTGAGAGTTTAAGCAAATATGCGCCGAATTCATTTTACTATGAATGGCTAAATCATCCTGAACCCGGAGATTATTGGCAAAAACTCTCACCTAATCTCGACGGTGTGGATTTGCCGATGCTGCATATTGGCGGTTGGTTTGATCCCTACCTGCGGGGTAATTTGCGCCTCTATAAAGAAATGGCAAATCGGAGTAACTTTCCCCAACATTTGATTGTGGGACCTTGGGCGCATCTGCCTTGGGGACGGAAAGTCGGCGCAAGAGATTTTGGCGCAGAGGCGGTAAGTCCTGTGGATAGGTTACAAGTGCGTTGGTTTGATCAGTTTCTCAAGGGAATTGATAGCGGATTGTTGAATAAACCGCCTGTCTATTTATTTGAAATGGGCAGTAATCAATGGCGTTATTTTGATACGTGGTTGTCAGATAATCAGCAATCCTATTGTCTTTTCAGTACGGGTTTAGCTAGTGTGCGAGATGATTCCGGGACTCTCATGCCCCAATCGGAATCGTCTGACAAATTGCCCGTCCTGTCTTCTGCAACTGATGTATTCGTTCATGATCCCTGGCGTCCAGTTCCGGCGTTGGGAGGTCATGCGACAATCCCGGCTGGGTCATTTGATCGTTCTACTCTTGATAGCCGCACTGATGTTTTAACCTATACTTCAGCCCCGTTTGCTGAATATTTCAGTCTAATGGGGGATGTCGCGGTTGAGGTTTTTTGCTACGCCGATAAATCGAGTTTTGACCTCTGTGCCGTCTTATCTGAAGTGCTTCCGAATGGAATCGTTTATAATTTTACTCAGGGGTATGCGACTGTAAGTTTGAGTCAAGAAACAACACCCGTTCGGATTGAACTCCAGCCAACTTGTATAAAAATTGCCAAAGGAAACGCATTACGTCTGAGTCTAAGCGCTGCTTGTTTTCCAGCGTATCCCGTAAATCCGGGAACAGGCGTATCGTCTGCTGCAATGTCCTTGATGGAGGCTCAAATTATTACACTTACGGTGAATTGTGGTGGAAACTTGACATCAAAGGTTTTGTTACCAATCGCTTAAGTTTATCTTATACGATTAAGTTTTATTGAGGCGACGAAAACGCTGAACTAACCACTCAACCAGGATTCGACAATTTCCCAGCTAAAACGGTATTAACCTTTTCCCTCTTTTGGAGCCAGAGAGAGCATAAATACTCAAAAAAATCGATGTATATTATACCTCGCTAAACCAAAAATGGGATCAATAAGCCTAGAGAAGGGAATGATCAAAATTTGTTGGTAAAGATGATTGAGGACTATGTAAAATAAGAGAAGTTATCGAGTTCTTTACATTTTTAGTTTATTGTAATAGCTGTCGAGAACTGTTAAAAAGCTAAGACCCTGGCATCAAAGCCACACTCCTGTCGTTCTTGCGCTAGTCGCGATCAATTTCAGATGGGGTTGGGATATCCAATCAGTAGCCCAAGAGCGAAGGACTGAAACTATAAGCGACAACTCGTATCCAACCTGATCGTGGCGAATCCTGCGCCGACGACGAACAGCGCCTAGCTCAATGGTTCGCGCTCAAGGTCTAACACGGATGTGATACAAGAAAACTAGAACTATTGTAAGGATCATCGAAACAATCTTAGGTTCACATACCTTTGCTCAAGCTATTCCTACCTAACTTGTTGAGAACTCTAGTCAACTGCTGATGATGAAAACACCTGCTTCAGCCCGGTGTAAATTGACCAACCTTTCCCCCAAGCTAAACCCAGTCAAGAGTTTTGACGTTTGACCAATGATGAACAAACCACCCTTTCTAGAAACGACCCCCCAAGATAATCACCAGCAACCGTTGGCACAGCCTCACAAGTCTTGGCGTCCCCGTCATTTTCTAGTCTGGATGGTAGTGGGTCTAACCACCGTGACGATTGGCGCTGTCGCCACAGTCAGCTATTTTGGAGTGCGCCAGCTAATCCTAGAAAACATCAAACAAAACGCGCTCAATTCAGTGCAAGCCGAAGCCAGTGAAATCGATCGCTGGCTAGCCACGCGCAAGGCTGAAGTCGAAACGATCGCCAGTACCCCGATCTTGCGATCAATGGATTGGTCGCAGATTAAACCGTACTTGGAACGGGAAGTCCAACGCAGTCGGAATTTTACCTCCTTTGCCCTGATCAAGGCGGATGGGACATTTCAAAGCAGCAATGAAGGTCAGGGGAATGTCAGCGATCGCCGACATTTTCAACAAGCGATGGCGGGAAAAGTCTACGTTTCTGATCCCTTGATTAGTCGAGCAACGGACTTACCGATTATTGCCATTGCCGCGCCGATTCTAGCACTTCCCCCTCAACCGCCTCGACCCATTGGTACAACGGTTGGTGCGATCGAGATGGAGCGCGTGGAAGAAGTTGTGGAAAACATATCCTATGGCAAGGACAGCTATGCCTTTGCCCTCAACTCCAGAGGCGTGCCGATTGTTTATCCAGAGGAAAAACCCTTAGGAACGGAAAGACAACCTGATTCCAGTTTACTGGAGTCCACCGAACCGGAGCTAGCCGCGATCGCTCGCCAGATGGTGAACAAAGAACAGGGAATCCAACAGGCAAATCTGTTCGGGGAATCCGTTTACGTGGCGTATGTCCACCTAGAAGAGGCAAACTGGTCGATTGCCTTAGTCATGAACGATGAGAAAATAGAAAGTCCGATCTGGTCACTCAACTTACTGGCTATCGTTCTGGTTGCCCTCTTGTTCGTTGCCATATTTTTCATCAGGCGACAGGTGAAACTCTTTGAGATGACACGGGCTAAAGCCGCCAAAGAAGCACTGCTCAACCGCTTGACCAATCGTATTCATTCCTCACTTGACCTGGATCGCACCTTACCCGCTACCTTAGAAGAACTGACATCGCTGCTGGGGTTAGAACGAGTCATTTTCGGGTGGTTGCTCGACAATCAGACGTTAAGAATTGCCTATATGTACACGGAGGAGGGTTTATCGAGCGAATGTAGACAGTTAAAGATAGCGACGTCCGGTAACTTAGAGACTCAGTTACGCAAGGGTGAGACCGTTGATTTCAAAGTATCCATGATCAATGGTCAATCTGATAATGCTGGTTTAGAAAACACCCCAGATAACCCTTTCTCGTCCCATCCGGCTACCTCTTCAGAGGAAACCTATATCCTGGAAAATGGTCACTATTCAGCGATTCCCATCCGTCCTCAAACCGGACCCTTGGGCTATTTAATCTGTATCCATGCCACCAGTTGGTCGTGGAGTCCTAGCGACATTGAACTCTTAGAAGCAATTTCTAAACAAATTGCCAGTGCTTGCACCCAATCCCATCTCTACGCTCAAACCCAAGAGCAAATCCAACTCCTCGACAATACCTTAAACTCATTAGAGCGAGAGCGCCGACAACTGCAACAAGTCATTGCCAGTGCGCCGATGGCAATGGCAATGTTTGATAACGAAATGCGCTATATGGCTCATTCCCGAAAGTGGCTGATGGTGCAAGGGCTGGAGGGGGAATCCATCATTGGTCGCTGCCATTACAACGTCATCCCAGACATACCGGAACACTGGAAACAGATTCATCAACGGGCACTCACCGGGCAAGTGATCACCAACCCAGAAGATATTTGGGAACGTAGTGATGGTTCTATCGTTTACATGCGCTGGGCAATTAACCCCTGGTATACTCCGAATGGTCAAGTGGGTGGGATTGTTATTGCCACCGACCAGATTAACGAATTAGTCGAAGCCAGAGAAGCGGCACTGGAAGCGGTACGGTTTAAGTCCAAGTTTCTGGCGAACATGAGTCATGAAATTCGCACCCCGATGAATGGCGTCTTGGGCATGGTAGGACTCCTATTACAGACTCAACTCACGCCCCGACAGCGAGACTATGGTCAAACGATTCGCCGTAGTGCTGACCATTTACTGACAATCATCAACGATATCCTGGATTTCTCCAAACTAGAAGCTGGAGAAATGGAACTCGAAACCCTTGAGTTTGACCTGGATGGCTGCATCGAATCAGTTCTTGATGTGCTAGCCACTCAAGCCGAAGCGAAGAACCTAGAATTGGCAACCTTAGTTGATCGCCAAGTCCCCCGACAACTCAAAGGTGATCCGGCTAGACTGCGACAGGTTCTGTTAAATCTGGCAAATAATGCCCTCAAGTTTACCCCCCAAGGGGAAGTGGTTATCCATGTCACCTTAGAAACCGCCACCTCCAAAAATGCCATGCTCCACTTTGCCGTGTCCGATACAGGAGTGGGCATTTCCCTAGAAGGTCAAGAAAAACTCTTCCAATCCTTTTCCCAAGTTGATAACTCCACCACTCGTCAATATGGCGGCACAGGCTTAGGGCTAGCCATCTGCAAACAGTTGGTCGATTTGATGGGCGGCGAAATCGGCGTGGAAAGTCAGGTGGGTAAAGGTTCCACGTTCTGGTTTACGGCAAAATTTGACACCCAAACCAACGCTGAATCCCCCACCACTCCCTTTGCCCTCACCCATCTAAAACTGTTGGTCGTTTCCGAAAGTCGCACCACCCGCCAATCGGTGCGTTACTTAGTCAATACCTGGGGAATTGGGATTGATGAAGCCAACTCCGCAGAACTGTCCCTAGATGCCCTGCGCCAAGCTGCTGCGGTTAACCAGCCTTATGATGTGGTGATCTGTGATTGGCAACTGCCTCAAGTCGAGGATGGATCACTGATTGAAACCATTCGCACTGATCCTGTGTTGAGCCAAACCAAAGCCGTGGTGATGACTCCCATGAATCAACGGGATCAAGTCGAACAATTACTCTCTGTGGGAGCGGCGAGTTATTTGCTCAAGCCAGTGAGAGCCTCACGGCTATTTGATAGTTTAATGGCGGCTGTAGCGCCCGAAATGATTAAAGAACAGCAGGAGGAAGAACTAGCACAACATACAACAACTGGGGACTTCACTCATAAACAACCTGCGACTCCTCTGAATATTCTCTTAGCTGAAGATCATCCGATCAATCAACAAGTCATTCTCAATCAGTTACAGATGTTAGGTTATGAAGCCGACTGCGCCCCCAATGGTCAAGTTGTCCTGGAATTAGTCGAGCAAAATTCCTACGATATCATTCTCATGGACTGTCAGATGCCTGTTCTGGATGGCTATGCGACTACAACTAAATTGATTGAGCGTTACGGTAGCACTCATCCGGTTATTATTGCTCTAACCGCTCATGCGTTTCCTGAAGATCGAGAACGATGTGCGGCAGTTGGTATGGATGACTATATCAGCAAACCTGTTGATGAGGAAATGTTGAGCGAACGGTTAGAGTATTGGGCAACCCAGATTAGACATGATGGGGACAAAAGGCAGATGAAAGAAGGAAACGAGAAGGTAGAGGACAAAAGGCAGATGAAAGAAGGAAACGAGAAGGCAGAGAACAAAGGGCAGATGGCAGATGGTAAGGAAGACATTAACTCAACACTCAACACTTCCCCAATTAACTGGGAACACCTCCAGCGTGTCACCCTCGGTAAAAAGTCGGCTCAAGAACGACTCTTGCACGCTTTTATCGAACATGCTGAAGCCGATCTAAAAGATATCCAAACTGGAATTGCTGCTGAAGATTATGAACAAATCTATGCCAAAGCCCATCGGTTAAGAGGATCGAGTGCCAATTTAGGCATGGAGGCGATCGCAGAATTAGCCGCCCAAGTCGAAAACCATGGACGTTCCGGTTCTCTAGCCGCGATCCAGGAAAACGTTGGTGAGTTAGAACAACAACTGACTACAGTTTGCGAATACATCCGCAGCATGAATGGTTCATCATGAATTCCATAAGACACACCGAGCGTGTTACCGAGCGTGTTACTGAGCGTGTTGCCGAGCGAAGTCGAGGTAAGTCGAGGTGTTCCCTATTCCCTGTTCCCTGTTCCCTGTTCCCTGTTCCCTGTTCCCTGTTCCCTGTTCCCTGTTCCCTGTTCCCTATTCCCTATTCCCCATTGCCCATTGCCCATTCCCTAACAAATAACCATGGCAAAAATCCTCGCCGTTGATGATGATATAACCGTCCAAATCATTCTCCAAGAGTTGTTAGAGAGTGAAGGTCATGAAGTTCTGCTAGCGGATGATGGAGAAGCGGCACTCCAACAAACCCAAAAACTTAAACCTGACTTAATCATCTGCGATTGGATGATGCCTAAACTCGATGGCTTAGAACTGTGCCGCCGCATCAAGGCAGATCCGCAACTAGCAACCATTTTTCTGATTCTACTAACCATACGTGAACAAGTCGCCGATCGCGTCCAAGGGTTAGATTCGGGGGCGGATGATTTTCTCTCAAAACCCATTGAACCCAGTGAATTGCAAGCCAGGGTGCGTTCGGGATTGCGGCTATGTCAATTAAACAAACAACTCTCACAAGCCCTCCACCATCTCAAGCAAACTCAATCTCAATTAGTTCAGAGTGAAAAAATGTCTAGCTTGGGTCAAATGATCGCTGGGATTGCCCATGAAATTAATAACCCCGTTACCTTCATTCATGGCAACTTATCCCACATTGAGGATTATACCGAAGATTTGTTAGATCTAGTTGAATGCTATCAACAGGAGTATCCCAATCCTAGCCCTCATCTACAAAACAAAATAACCCATGTAAATCTTGACTTTTTGAGTCAAGACTTTCCCAAAGTATTGGTTTCGATGAAAGTTGGCACTGAACGCTTGCGAGAACTGGTGTTATCCTTGCGGAAATTTTCCCGGCTCGATGAAGCTGAACGGAAACCCGTAGATCTTCATGAAGGAATAGAAAGCGCTCTTTTTCTAGTCCAACATCGCTTATCCAATTCAGCCGGACAGCCCGGAATTAAAATTATCAAAGAATACGGCGAACTTCCCCCATTTGAATGCTATCCAGGACAACTGAATCAGGTTTTTCTCCACATCATTAATAATGCTATTGATGCTTTAGAAATAAATAAAGAAAAAGAGACAGAAAACAATTATTCATCTCAAATTATACCAACTATTAAAATTAAAACGACTTTGGGGAACAACTATCAAGTAATTATTTGCATTATCGATAATGGAATTGGCATATCCGACAGTGTAAAACCTCGAATATTTGATCCATTTTTTACCACAAAACCTGTCGGTCAAGGTAGAGGGTTAGGGCTATCAATTGCCCATCAAATTGTGGTGAATCAACATGGCGGTGAGTTGGAGTGCATTTCTCAACCGGATATCGGGACGGAGATGATCATTAAACTTCCTTTTAAAAAATGTTTATTAGATTAAAAGTGTTTATAAAATATAGCGACCGCCAGGGCGGTTAGGACACTAGAAGCGGTTTGGTTATGCTTAATGATTCAGGGATTTATCGCTTGCGTGATCCATTGGCGATCGCACTCTTGAGTATAACGCCATCGGTTTTGTGGATCACCGCGCAATTCCAGGTGATCCACCTGTATCGGTTCGAGCAATAGGAGACAGAAATTGGGCAACGGTTGCTCCGGATCAGGTGGTGGTTGGGAAAACGCCGGATCACTTTCTATTCTAGGTTCACCCGGATTCGACCAAGCAAATTGCACACGCGCTGCATCAGAAAGCCCTTGCCAGGTTGTTTGACGCTCCTTTTTTAAAGTCAATTCGGGATAATCTTCTCCTATCAGAATAAGCTGACCTCTTAATCGAAATTGTTCGCGAGTCTTGGGAAAATACCAGCAAATTTCTGCCCCAGAATTATGATAAATTTGATTAACTTTCTGACTGCGAGCATCGGTAATAATTTTTAAGTGGTTATCGAAAAAGCCCCGAAAAACAACCGTGCGATTAGCCGGATACCCATCTGGACAAACAGTTGCCAGTTGAAAGTACCGAGCATAAGGTAAGCTGCGGTTGCGATGAAGGGCGCGAGATAGGGGAACTCGCCAAGGAGCAGTTGACATTGTATGAAATGATGAATGATACCAAATCCGCTTTGAAAACCTTTTTTGTCATGGCGATTGAAATCGCAGCTATACAAGCAAAGTCCGCCTGCGCGGACTGGGTTATAGTGGGGGTAGATAACCCAGATTTGGTATGATGAATGATACCATGTCCGGCTGGGCAAGTGGATCTATCATATCCATAGTTATGGGGAAGGAAGCATTAGCCTCATACTCTCCTACCCTTCTACTGATATTTCACAAAATAATCAATATGCTGAGCGATGATTCCGGGTACGGTTTCCGCTAGGTCATTTCCGGCTTGGTCAATTATCTGTAATTTAGTATTAGGGCTATGGTTGGCATAAGCTTGAGCGTGATCAATCACTTCAAGTGAGTCTTGTCTTCCTTGAAGAATCAGCGTAGGGATGTCTAACTTGGGTAGATGTTCGTGTAATAATTCCCCTTGAATTTCCACCCGCCGTCGCCGGAACAACAATTGACAAGCTGTTGGGGATTGCAGCAATTGTTGTCGCTGTGTTAACGCTCTCTCAATATCTTTGTGACGCCCAAATAACCGCGCCAGAGGTAAGAGCGATCGCAGGATAGTATAGGCAAGGGGAGGACGCCCGACTAACCACTTCCGCCACTGCCAAGTTTTCCAGTCTCCATCGTCTCGAATCCCTTCAGGCGCTAATAACACTAATCCCTGAACCTGTTCCGGGTGACGCAACGCATAACTAGCGGCAATCCAAGCGCCTAAAGAATGACCAACCAGGTAAACTTGGGGAAGGTGTAACGCCTTGATGAAGTTGAACAAACATTCAACCTCAACCTGAATTGAGTAGTGCAGTTTCGGCGTTTGGGAGTCACCAAATCCTAATAAGTCAAGGGCAAAGCAATGATAATCTTGATGGAGGTACTCAATTAGGGGTAGCCACTGACTACTATCGCTCCAAGACCCGTGTAAAAATATAAGAGTGGGTCCTTGTCCCACTTCACGCCAGAAGACTTGCCCCAAAGGTAGCTTAATTCGGGAATTCCGTAAGGTTAAATTCATCCTAGTTGCCAGGTGTTTCCAAACTCAACACTTAAAGTAGCAGGCTCTGTATAGCTCTCAAAACTTAACATTAGGCAACAGTGGTTTTACCATCAAAATAGTCCTGCAACTGTCGCCCATGATCGTGACTCAGGTTGCCCATCGGGATCGCTGAACGTTCAAAGGCTTGAACTGCCGTAATTTCCCACTCATCGTGTATCTGCATCGTTCCCTGAACCTCCGCTTCGACTACAACACAAACCGAATGAACTCTGGGATCGCGATCGGCGGCTGAGTAGATTCCCACCAATCGGCGAATTGCCAGCAACTCTAGTCCCGTTTCTTCTGCCAACTCCCGCCGCACGGTTGTGGGAATGTCTTGACCCCAATCCACCATCCCTCCAGGTAATCCCCATTTTCCGTTATCACGACGCCGAATCAGTACAATTTGTCCATCGGGTAAAACAGGGATAATACTTGTACCGAGGACTGGATGGCGGAAAATAATCCCCAATACCGTTTGGACAAAATACCAAATACGACCCATGGATTCAGATGGTTATGGAACAGGTAAATGATTGACTACAAACTGTTATCATAATCTGATTCTTACCGTCCAGATATGATGGGCATCATTGAAAATTCCTGCCAAGATACACTAGGATGGGGCAACTAGGTGATCCCCTGACACTTTCGCTTGAATAGAATAGTAGAGGCAATTTATGAATTGCCCCTACAGCTAAGATGGCTTGTGCCAACGTTCTTTTCTCTTTACCAACGTGCTTGCGGTCCCGTCCAAACTTGGTTAACCACTTGACCGTACACAATCGGTTCATCGTCAAAGGCGAGGTTGGTTTCACCTTGGAAATCAACGGACAACACGGGCCAACGCTCTTCACCTAGTTCACCGACGCGAAACAGAACCTGATCGGAATGGGTTTGACTCCACCCCAATAACACAGCATGGGTATAGTCAATGGGTTCAGGGGCGACGGTATACGTGCGATTTTTCTGGCGATCCCAAATCACCGCATAATCTGAAGCAAAGGATGTACTGAACAGCCCTTCAAACTGTCTTGCTAAAAGGCGATCGCTAGACGGAGACCAAGACACGGGGAGCAAAATGGCGAATGTTCCTGGCATATCCGCATCTTCATTACTGACTAAAGGATTATCAGATAAGGGAGATGATGCCGTAAGCGTTTGCAAATCCCCGGTCTGCAAATCTTCTAGGAACATCACGCTGGTAACCCGGCTGCGATAGAATTCAGGTTGCCCTTGCATGGAAATGCGGCTATAGGCAGCATATTGACCGTCTGGAGAAATCAATGATTGGCTACGGTAGTAGCGTAAACCAAAGGTATCACTCGCCGCTAGTTCCGCTTGGGTCGTCAACACCCAATTCCAAGGGACGGGATGAGGACTATCGAGAGGATCACTCTGCTCTACGGTCTCAATCATATCGGGAGCAGTTTCTTCAGTCACGTCGGGATTCGCTGGAGAAGAAGACACCGATGGATCTATTCCTAGAGGGACATGGATGGGTTCAGGCGTATGAGCCTGTTGAGCTTGGGTAGATACGTTAGAAGTCATCAGTAGCCAAGGAGCGAACAGTAACAGGTATGGTTGTGAATAAAACCATCTGAATAAGCGGACTATTATTTTGAACATCGATATAGGTGAGGTTGCTAAACGGTGCGTCTTGTGTGAGGAGCAACGTTTTGGGAACTATGGCAGTGTGCTTTAGTCTATGTATATCAAGCTAAGGAACCCTACAACTCAACCTTTTTACGAAAGTTTTCACTTATGCCTGGAGATTAGGGATTAGGGAAAAGTTTTGAGTTTTGAGTTAACTCCCCCATCTCCCTCATCTCCCTCATTTCCCTCGTCTCCCCGTCTCCCTTGTCTAGTTAGAGGTGGTGATAAACTTCTGGCAAGTGGCATGATCGAATTAATGGATGTATTGGTGTTATTCTTCTAAGGTCTGAATAAAATTCAGGAAAATCGGTGATTCAATCCGCTAATTCAGCAGACAAAACGACTTCTGCCTCTTCGAGGTCTCAACGCCCTTGGTTTCTCGTTTTTATATTCCGAGTGCTATTATTGGGCGTCAGTGGCGGCGTAGCCCTAATTTTGGGCATTGTCCTTGCCATGTTCTATCCCAGAACCAACCCAGAAAAACCCTTTTTCCTCAAAATGGCAAGCCATTTTGAAGAGCAGATGCCAGTCGTTTCTCCCCATACTACCCCAACATCGATACCAGAACCGACAGGTTCGCCACCTCAACTTACTCCTGTACAGAGACAACAGGTGCAAGCCCAGCTTACCCAACTACAAGGTCAACTGCGATCATTGAGTGAGGGAGTTGCCACCTTAGAAGCCCAACTGGGCAGTAGTCGCCCCAATGAATCCTTAGAAGCCCGATTGCAAGCGATCGCGCTGCAACTCGAAGGCGTTCAACCTCCCCCTGAAGAGGCAACATCCAATGGGAATAATCCGAACGCTACTGTAATGGCAGCTTCATCGGACTCATTCGGTTCTAGCCAAACCTTGAAGGTAACGTTACCGAGTGATGTTTTATTTGAGGGCAACAACAGCCTACTGCGTCCAGAAGCAGGCTTGATTTTAGACAAAATTATTGCAGATTTACGTAACTATCCGTCAAGTACCATCCGCATCGCCGCTCATACAGATAGCCAGGGTGAACCTGAGGACAATCGCGAACTGTCATTTCGTCGTGCCAAAGCTGTGGAGCAATATTTCGCTCGTGCTTTGGGGGATGACTACCGCTGGTTAGTTGTCGGTTATGGTGAAATTCGTCCCCTTGTGGCAAATGATACCGATGCGAATCAGCAACGCAATCGCCGAATTGAAATTGCTGTTGAATAAATTGTCATTCGTCATTTGTCATTCGTCATTTGTCAGTTTTTGCCTGAAAGTTAACATGAACGTTATTTTCTTCGGTACGCCTCAATTCGCTGTACCTACTTTAGAACGCTTAATCAATCATTCAGAATTTAATGTTCTGGGTGTAGTAACTCAACCCGATAAACGTCGAGGGCGGGGAAATAAACTATCTCCTTCACCCATAAAAACCTTGGCGCTAACTCATCAACTGCACGTCTGGCAACCCAAACGGGTGAAAAAGCATACAGAAACCCTCAGCCAACTCAAACAAGCTGAGGCAGATATATTTGTCGTTGTTGCTTATGGACAGATTCTGTCTCAAGAAATTCTCGATATGCCCAGACTCGGCTGTGTGAATGTCCATGGTTCAATTTTGCCGAAATACCGGGGAGCCGCTCCAATCCAGTGGTGTTTGTATCATGGCGAGACAGAAACTGGCATCACTACCATGCTTATGGATGCTGGGATGGATACGGGACCCATGTTACTGAAGGCTCACACACCCATTGGGCTATTAGACGATGCCCATCAGTTAGCTGTAAGACTGTCGAATTTGGGGGCGGATTTGTTAATCGAAACGCTGCTGAAGTTAAACCAAGGGGATGTTCAACCCATCGCCCAGGATAATTCCCAAGCTACTTATGCACCTCTGATTCAAAAGTCGGATTATGCTGTCGATTGGTCACGATCTGCCATAGAAATACACAATCAGATCAGAGGATTTATACCGAATTGTGTCGCCTCATTTCGGGATCAATCCCTTAAAATCCTGGCAACTGCTCCTCTAGGAGAGGCTTATTTTCCCCAGTTACCTACAGATTTAAAGATTCCGGAGCAACAGTGGTTGTCTGTAAAGGAAGCTTCTGGGCATCCCGGAGAAGTGGTGAGTATTATTAAGGGACTTGGACCGATTATTCAAACAGGTGAAGGATTGTTGCTACTGCGCGAAGTTAAGCTAGCTGGTAAACGCGCTCAGTCGGCTTGGGATTTTGTCAATGGTATGCGGGTAGCTGTGGGAGAGGTTTTAGTTTCACGTCACGGCGATTGAAATCGCTGCTACACAAACATAGGCGAAGCCTTCCCGAAGGGTAGTCCGCCTACGCGGACTAAGGAAAAAATTAAAGCAAAGGTAACCCCGCAAGAGTGGATTACCTTTGCTTACCCTGCTATTTCAGAACATGAAAGGAGTCAGTGGACTAATACCAATCTGGAACGACGTCTTCTGCTCCTTCACCCCCTACACCGATGCCTGTGTAGAATATGTCAGCATTACTGATGGTCATATCCTGCATTGATGCGCCATAGACGTTGGCATCGTAAATCGTGGCTTCTGTAAAATCAACCCGGTTTAAATTCGCTTCTTTCATATCCGCATTGGTGACAAAAGCGCCTGTCAAATTCGCCCCTGCCAAATTTGCCTCGCGTAGATCAGCACCTTCAAGGTTTGCGTGGCTCAGATTGGCACCTTGCAGATTTGCCTCTCTCAAGTCAGCGCCAATCAGATGGGCTCCTCTGAGATTGGCTCCCGATAGATCGCAGTTTGCACAGGCTCCAGTGGATAATAACTGTTGCACATGAAGTGGATTTTCAGCTTTGACGGAGCTAGCGAACACTAGGGGAGTCAGTAAGGTTATCATTGCTAGAATCTTATGTTTCATAAGTTCCCCCTTTATTTTCAAGTTTTTTTCCGTTCTTTACCTCACAATTCTATTATCTCATTAAATGAGCCGAAATGTAAATTATACCAAGGAGCTATACTAAAAAATCAAGGTTTCTTCACAGAAGCAAGTTCCGGTGAAAAATACTCCTTAAGGATGAAAGGGATTCTCTCGATATCCCTTGCTATTCTATCCAGAGACCTGATCATGCCTCTGCCTGGAGGGGGGGAGCTGATTACAAAATTGATACATTTTTCATGAATCAGCCGAGAATTCTGAATGATGAATCCCTCATTTTTCTGCCGTACCCCGTTGCTTGGTCAACTGGTCAATTGTATCGCCAATGACTGCGGTTAAGCTGTTGCGGGTTTGGGCGTGATTGGCTTGCTCAATTTTTAAGGCATTGATGAGGCGATCGCGCTCCATCATCACCTCGATCAGTTTTTGTTGCACCTGTTCTAGGGTTTGCAGTTTTGCCACTTCCTGTTCAATAGCAGAGGTAGCGTCGGGATCTTGAGCTTTGAATTGAGCCTTCTCCTGTTGCAGTTGCTGAACTTCAAGTGTGAGGGCGTCGATCTGTTGTTGGGCGAGTCGGGCTTCAGTGCGGCGTTGCTGGGCTTCAGTATTGTAGAGGCGACGCCAGTTAGCCGCAGATTCATTGGCAGCATCGCGATCGCGAATACTATCGGCGAGTTGCTGTTTCAGTTCCTTGATTTCGGCTAACCATTGTCTGACATCGTTGCTCATCGCAGACTGCTCCTGTAGGGGTTTCTGGACAAATAGGGAGTTGTGTAGATCCCTATACTGACTCCTGTTTATATTTAAGGGTCAAAAAATTTGGCACAGTAAGGGTGAATGATACTGCTAGCCCACCCATTCTTTATGCTACGTCCCCGTCTACTCCGTTTCTTACATTTTTTTCGTTATCTGAATCTGGCAACCCTGAGAATCACCGTCAGTCGTGCCTTAAAACATCGGCTCTTGAGTTTGTCCTCTCAGATGGCATATAACGCCATGTTAGCCCTGTTTCCCGCAATTTTGGTGATTTTCACCGTGATTGAGTTATTCAAACAATTTTTCCCTTGGACGAATCCAGCCGATCAACTTGGTGAATTAGCGCCAGAGCAGGCGATGCAACTGATGCGTAATTTTGCCGAGGGAATTAACCTCACAGACAATCGAGGTTTATTTTCCTTAAGCTTTATTATGGCAATTTGGGTGTCTTCCGGGGCGCTGAATGCGGCGATGAATGCCCTCGACCAAATTAATCAAATTCCTTCAGAAAAAACTCGACCCTTTTGGAAAGCGAAATTAATTGCTATGGGGTTGACCCTAGGCAGTGTTTTACTCCTATTCATCGCCTCATTTATCCTGTTTATTAGTAACTGGGCGGTCAACTTGGTGGAATATAAAAGTATTGTTGTTATCTTGTTGACCCTCTTACGGCTTTTAAGTTGGTTGATTGCCTTAAGCTTAGTTGCCATCGTCTTTGCGATTATCTACCGCTTTGGCATCAGCCACTGGCGTCAGGGAACCCCGATTATACCTGGAGCCGTTTTAGCTGCCGTATTATGGGCGATTGTATCTGGCGTGTTTCGAAATTACGTGGCGTCGAATTTCAGCAATTATCACAAAATTTATGGTGCTTTGGGGGCAGTGATTGTTTTACAGCTTTGGTTATACATGACATCTCTGGTAGTTTTATTGGGAGATCAACTTAATTTTACAGTAGGGGAGGCAATGCAAGCGGCTAAAGAGCGCTCAATTGAGAAACCTGAGTTAAAAGCAATATCTGAGATATCCGAATCTAAAATCCAATGACCCATAATTCCAAAACGTCTACTCTCCGGCGTCTGCGTCGGTTAAGCCATTTGCTCGACAATGCCATTCCCATTCCGGGAACACCATGGCGTTTCGGTCTAGATCCTGTGTTAGGTTTGTTACCCGGGGCAGGTGATTTTTTAGGAACAGCGTTCTCTGCCTATATCGTACTCGAAGCAGCACGGATAGGTATCCCGCGATCGCTCTTAGGACAAATGGTTATTAATATTCTTTTGGATACAGTCATTGGTTCTGTACCCGTCGTGGGCGATATTGCTGATGCAACCTGGAAAGCAAATGCTAAAAATATTGAACTGCTGGAAACGTATTGGGATAGTCCTCAACCGGAAAAACAGACGGATTGGTTTTTTCTGATTTGGCTTTTGCTAGGGTTACTTATAGCCGTAACCATTATCGCTACTCTTAGCTTGCTGGTCATCAAAGGATTTTTTGCAGTAATCAACGGGTAAAAAATTAGCAGAGATTTATCACACACAAACTCTCTTGACTCTATTGCTATCAATATCGTCATCGGCTACAATAAACGCCAGTCAGTCCTTTTTTTACTTATTAATCATATAGCTGTCATCATAAAGGTGAGAATAGATTGAACGGATGCAACGACTATGTAGCAGTCATAAACCTTTAAACAGTGGCATAAAATATACACTCCGGTTCCTCATTACTATAGATATAGTCATAGTCAAACGTCAAAAAATCCAGATTACAGCTTATTGAAAATCCTAAATTTAGGATTATTTGATGGGTGAAAGTAGATAAAACTAATTCAATGAGTTTCTTTTCAGAAATATTGGGCTGCTTGATATAGTAATCGCGCTTAGCAAAAAATACGTTTTCATTTTTCGGTACAACAATTCCATTAATTCGATGAGAATATTGGATAGGCTTAATATAACTTCGGATAAAACATTCTTGATTTTTCTGAAGCTGATACAATCGCTCGTGTTGTAGCCAGCTCATCTGAAACATCATTTTGATCACTTCACAGCCCAAAATATAATTGAAAAGATTATGACGTTCTTCTGGACTGTGAATCAGTCGCAGCACAAACTCTAAATAGAGTTCGGGTTCTTTTTGTAAGGTTTGTGCTGAATGAATACAAAATTGTTCGATATAGCTGTTTAACACCAAAGGATTGAGGTCTTTTTCAATACAGAATTTTCGCAAATACTTGGTGACTAGCTGAAGGCGGATTCGATCTTGCAGAATCTCCTCCACCAAGCTATCAGCTACATAATCATCTAAAAAACCCGTCAACTCGGCTTGTATTTCTGGTGAAGTCGCACACATTAAATAGCAAAGGGACATAATATGCTTTCGCTGATCTGAGGGAAGGGTATTTGCCCATTTTTTTACAGCTAATGTAATCTTCTCTAGGACGCCAATCCCTTGAGTTTCTTCTAGACTGTTCGAGTTCTTGGTTAGCATCGTTGAAACTGTCATAAACAATGGTTTTAGCAGTCACGGTCGGGGAAATAATCAATTTAACAGCATCTTTACTGATCTGCCAACTGATCGCTTATCTGTTCTGTCTCCACTTTGATTACAATTCTTAAAAAACAGCAAACTTTTTGAACAGTGCCATTAGGCTAGATTCAACCCTTTACCACGCCCTTGAATATATCAGTCCCAGTCTCTTAGTGACTTATTAGACAATTACTTAACCCTATCTGTCAAGCCTTTCTATGGAAAAATTTAGATATCAGAGGAGAAGCTTTAATTTTTTTTACAATCCTTAGACTTTTTCAGTCTCGATGACATCAGCAACTGAAAATTAGGGTGTCAACGTCTAAATCCGATCAGCAAAGAAAAATACATTCGGGTTCTGAGTTAAAAATAGAGTCATAGTCAAACATAACAAAATCAAGATTATGGCTAATAAAAAAGCCAAGGTTACTGACTTGAGCGGTTGTAAAGGTAGACATTAGCAACTCAGTTAATTGTTTGTTTCTAATATCCGGCTTTTTGATAAAGTAATCCCGCTTAGCAAAGAAAAGGGTTTCGTCTTTAGGGACAACCAGACCATTCAAGCGATGGGTATGTTGAATGGGCTTAATATAATGGTTAATAAAATATTCCTGGTTTTTCTGTAAACGATAAAATCGCTCATGTTGCAGCCAGCTCATTTGGAAAAGCATTTTGATGATTTCACTACCTAAGATGTAATGAAATAGATTATTCCGTTCTTCGGGATCATTAATGAGATGGAGAACAGATTCTAAATACTCGATGTCCCGATCAGGTTTAGTGCGTAAGTCTTGGGCAGAATGAATGTAATACTGTTTAATATAGCATTTTAATGCAGTATTCGTGAGTTTTTGCTTGATGTGTAGTTTTTTGAACGAGCGAGTTACCCAATCTTTAGGGGCTTGCTCTTGGAGGAGTTTTAACACTAAGCTGTCTGCCGTATAGTTATCTAAAAATTCTGCTTGTTTATCTAAGGGAACCGTACAGATTAAATGACACAGCGATAAAACATAGCGTCGCTCTTCCCAGGATAAATCATTAATCCATTTAAGAACTTCTTGAGGGATGAGTTCAAAGATACTTATAGTCTTTAGGTGTTCGGAATCAACGGGAATTGTAGGGTTTAATGTAGTCATAACCTGAAGCTGTCATCATTAGGGAAACAACAAGACTCTATTCGCGATCGCGTGAGGGATGATTCTCCTCCTAGAGATACTACCGCAACCTAGAAAAATCAACCCCTATTTATCTTCAGTCGCTAGCCTTCTATCCGAGTGCCGCGCTGTCATTGGTTTGCGATCGCCTTAAGTGAGATGTAAGGGCGTTATGACTATTCCATCACGGGCTATCTGCTCTCATCTTACCGATCCGCTACTATTGGCAGTACGCATTTTTTATCACCGAAGCATTTGCCGAAACTAGAGACAGGTTTATGTCAGGATTTTTTGACATAAGTAACTGTTACCTGTTCCTTCCTACTCTCAACCGTTAACTTTGATGAAAGTCCGACTAATTATAGGCATAGCATAATTGATGCCAAAACAGTGAGCTGAATCCTTGCCGATTGGCATATCTTGTGCATTCCCCGCACCTGTCTCACCCCTATTACTCTAGTGGTGGCGTCCCTCTATAATTTGAAAAGCTGTAATCACCCCGTTTGATCGCTCGACGATTAGTATCCCTATGGTTGAAATCCCCGAATCCACTGCCGAACTCGCGGCTGTCCTCGAAGAACCCGTTGATTTGAATTTCCAGCTTCCTGATCCAGAGGATGAGGACATCCAGGAGTACGATTTTCAGCAACTCGTCGATAATGCTTGGCGAGTGTGCGATCGCTTCGACTTACAAACCGAGATCTGGCGCGGGCGGATTCTGCGTGTGGTGCGCGATCGCGAGAAAAAAGGGGGAGATGGACGCGGTACGGGCTTTCTCAACTGGCTGAAAAGTCGCGAAATTAGTAAGAGTCAGGCATATTCTCTGATTGAACTGGCAAATAGTGCCGATACCCTCCTCGCCGAAGGCAAACTCAACCCCGATGCGATCCGCAATTTCAGTAAACGGGCATTTGTGGAAACCGCCAAATCTGCCCCCGAAGTGCAACAACTGGTTAGCGATAAGGCGCAACAAGGCGATCGGATCACGCGGCGGGAGGTGAAACAGCTAGCCGATGAATGGACAGCCATGTCCTCAGAGTTACTCCCTGATGAAGTCAAGGAAAAAGCCTCAGCCGGAACCATGCCCGCCCGTTATCTGGCACCGTTAGTTAAAGAAATGGAGAAGTTGCCAGAACTCCATCTGAAACCGTTACAAGAGGAAGTGGCGGCAAATCCTGATGTGGATACGGTGAAGCAAACCACATCGGACGCCCGTTTCTTGGCAAAATACCTTGACGCCGCCGCCCAAGTGCAAGCGATTCAGCACTCGTCGTTGGATATGGAATTGGCACTCCAGGAAGCCCTGCGGCTAGACTGCTTAAATACGGCGGCTGATTTGGTCAAACAGGCATCGGTTTTGGAACAAAGCGTGGGTAAACTTTATACCACCTGGAAACGGCTGAGTAGCCTATCCGACCGATTATACGTCGATACTGGGGCAAGTACCCCTCATCTGCGATCGCTCCTCAACTGTCTGGATCGTCTCACCAATGACGTGATTGAAGTTCCCCTCGATGAAACAGGCGAACAGATTGTGCGTCTGAAGCTGATGGTGGATACTTGAAATATTCCATCTTCGCGATCGCGCCCTTGGGTGATGCCATCCAAACCCTTGGGGTGTATTCTCTTTGCTGCTACGTCTAGCTTGGAAGTCATCTCATCGTCAACCGTTATCTTCCTTTCCAATCAAGTTATCAAGTTATTAGGACTAATTTTTTTGGGTTTTTATGATGACTAACTCTCTCGGATAAAACTTGATTCAGATTACCTCTACCCATAAGAAAGCCTTGGCGTTTTTCGCCGATTCTATTCCACAATTTTAGCGGTGTCAGTCCAGTAGTGGCATGGCACACCTTAATTGATGGTTTACCATTACACCCAGATACTGTAGGGGCGCACAGACGTGCGCCCGATTCAATAGTGAAATCTATTCCACAATTTTAGCTGTGTCACGTCGCCATCGTGAGTGGCATGGCACACCTTAATTGATGGATTAGCATTGTAGGGGCGCATGGCGTGCGCCCGGTTTAACCCTTAGACTTCGCGGCAATTGAGCCTGTCGAAATTCAGGGTTAAACGTCAAATCTATTCCACAATTTTAGCTGTGTCACGTCGCCATCGTGAGGAGAGTGTTCGCGCAGCGTTCCCGAAGGGTAGCGTAATGCACCATTGCTCTAAAGAGGGTCAATCTGAAAAATGTCATACCCCTTCCCACACCTTTGGGCAAGTTTCCTACCGTAGAACTATCAACAGCGCCTAATTAGACAATCGATGTAATCAGATTTCGTAGTCAAAGATGCGAGTCCTTGATGGTGTTGGGTTTCCTTCGTCAACCCAACCTACAAACTTGGTTGATCTAGCGTTAACTAATTAGGATATTTATTTTTTCGATAACCTTGCTAATGTTTAATCTCTCATTATCCCTATTAATTACAAATCTGACAACCTTGTTTATAGTCGGCTATTCAAATTTTTATCAAACGGCTAACCCACCCTATTTTCAGTCCATGAAATCCGAACCAACCACCAATCAACCCTTTGACCAAGAACCAACTGATAAAGGAATTCCGCTAGTTTGCTGGGTACGTGAAGCTTACTCCAAACCGGAGTCTGAGGCGCAAGTCTCGGCATTACTCAAGGTGGCAAATCAATATTCAGCAGCCGGATATCAAGATAAAGCCTCTGAGGTCTTAGAACAAGCCTTAGAAATTGCCCGAACTGTTGAGGATGTTCAGAGTAAAATTAAATTATTACTTCAGGTGGCTAGTGGCTATATAAATGCAGAGGAATTCGCCTCTGCTACACCCCTACTAAATTCAGCTTTACAACTCACCCAAGCAACTACAGACGAGCAAGCAAAACTCGCTTTTCTAACAGATATTGCTAGCCAGTATGCAGCAGCTAACCAGAAGGATAAAGCGGCTGATATAGTAGCCCAAATTGAACAACTGAGACAAACAATCGATATTCATTATTTTAGACGGGGTTCTATCCTCGACACTCTCACAAAAGTTTATGCTAAGCTAGGTAATCTAGAGCAAGCTTTTCAATTAATCGACACGATTGAAGTCGGATTCCCTAAAGACAGTAAATTAGCCAAAGTCGCACGAGAATATATTAAGCGGGGTCAATACGATCAGGCGTTACAAATTGCCCAACATCTAGAAGGCTTTCGCCCCCAAACCTTGCGAGAAATTGTGGGTAAATACGCAGCCCAAGGACAACTAAACCAAGCACTACAGATTGTTCAGACAATTCAGGAGGAGTCTACGGAATTTTCTGCTTTAGTTGAAGTTGCTGATAAGTTGATCGCAACGGAACAGCCGGATAATGTCGAGCCAATCCTAGAGCAAGCCCTGGAAATTGTTAACCGTGCCGAGGATGCTAATTTTAAAGCGTCAGCACTCACTAGCATTGCTCAATCCTATCGGAAATTTGGGCAAGAGAATCAAGCTGTTGAACTTCTTGATCGCGCTGCTAAAATTGCCGATATCAACAGCCATACATTAGCTAAAGTTGCTCAACAGTATTGGCAGACAGGACAAGAGTATAAAGCGACTCAAATAGCGATTAACTTGCCGGATGCTAACCAAGATGTATTATTTGATATTATTACCGAAAAGACAAAACAAGGTGAGTATAGCCAAGCCCTACAATTAGTCCATTTTTTCAAAGGGATGGATCGAAAAGTTTTTGCACCAAAACATATCGCCGAGGAATATTTAGAAGTCGGCTCAAGGGAGCCGTTAGCTGAAATCGTAGCAACGATAAAAGATGCTGAATCTAGAGAAATTTTTCTAGCGACAATTGCTGAAAATTATATAAAAAACGACCAATATGATACAGCCTTAACGATAGTCGAAGCCATCAATGATGCTTACTACAAAGCGGCTGTACTGACTCAACTGTCGCTTCATTACACGGCGGCGGGAGATAACAGCCAAGCCACTTCGCTACTCGCCCAAGCCACAGAAATCGCTAAGAACACTGATGATTACATCATGATTCATCCTCTGCTCAAACAAGTATCGATATTGACTTCGATCGCAGGTTTATATCAGGCGATTGGTCAACAGGAAAAAGCGGCTGAAGTTTTATCATTAGCCCAGAAACCAGCCGAAACTCTACAAGCAAGTGATGAAAACCTACCTATATACGACGATCCCGAAACAATGGCTAATCTGGCTCAGGCAAATCACCGACTCTATTGGCTGCAACTGGCTCAAAACTATACCGAAGCCAAACAATACGATCGCGCCTTAGTAACGCTGCGACTCGTAGACGATCTGGCGACAAGCAAGCGTTTAAGAACTAGGCTGGAATGTGCTAAGAATCTTTGAATCTTTAGCACGTCGGTTGGTGTCATTGTTAGGGATGGTTAAACAAAATTAAAGAGACTAATCATCCTAACGACTGATTCTAACTCGCAATACTTTCCCGACTGAGCCACTTTACTGAATAAATGTAACTTTAGCTACAAAAAAATAGGGTTCGACTTTTTAGAGACGTGACATGAATGCGTTACATCTTCGCTCTAATCACCCATTTCCTGATTCCCCTGAATGAGCCAACTCTATTATTTAATGTAACTCGTGATACATCTCATAGTAGAGGCGGACTTTGATCACATAGATTATTGTTCACCATCACTCATTTTTCCATAAACAAATCACCGCTGTTCTAGATCAATAGCACTGTAGGTATCCAACTCTTAGAGGAGAATGAGAGTGTAGGAAAAAAACCTAAACCTAGAGTTAGTGAATTAAGGAGATTGTGGCTATGTTAGAACTACTGATTTTGATGGCTTACTTAGTCGGCTGTTTTGCCTTTATCGAAGCGCTATTTGATAAAGAGTTCGATGGTTCCCGTTAACGTCGAACACAGACACGCATTTAAGACGAGTAAAGCTAAAAAAAGGCATTTTCTTGTAAAGTTATACATTAACGCCAACATGAAAACCAACATCAGGCGTTCATACTATTGTTTAAGGGGGATGAACCCAATCAGAATGCACCCTAATCCCCCTGCTATACCCCCGCTAGATTGACGGAACTAGCGGGGGTTTTCTTTGGTATAAGCGATGTTTACTGCTTGTCTTGATCTCCAAAAGCGAAGATTCCCTTGAACAGCATCAGTAGACCCCCGGCTAATATCGCGATCGCGAACCCGCCAATGACTAAATCGAATATGTGATTGTCCACGCTGGTTTTCCTACTCTTCCTGCAAATGCTAGCGTAGAGATTGTCATTCGTCATTTGTCATTTGTCATTCGTCACCAGTATCGCTTAAACCTTTGTCTAAAGCTTGAATTAACTGTTGCAGCGTTTGATTGCTATAACCAATCAGTGCCACGCTGGTGGGAAATAAGGTGAGATCTTGCCAACTGAAGCGGAACACTGGAAATTGAGGCACAATTTGCTTAAACACTTGATCGGCTTTAACTACATCCTCTTGGGTAAATAGGGGGGGTGTGTGGATGGTGCGAACATTTTTAATGGTGGAATGCATTAAATCAGGCGTGTAATAAAAATGTTCTAGTTCTAACTGTTTTAAGGGTTGAATAATACGTTGACTGATAGACTGGGTAAGGGGTTCGGGTACAAATACCACAGACGTTAGACAACGTTCGCGATCGCGTTCGTAATCAGAGCGCATTGCCACAACTGTCATCTGCCCTTTCCCTTGGGCGAGCTGGGTTTTGAGTTGTTGAATGGTTGCTTTTTGAGCGGTGGTATAGTTATCGTGCATGATGGCGGTGGTGATACAGGAGATAGAGTCTCGGTGTGAACTCATTTATTCAACTTGACCCCATTGATTTAGTTTGGGGATTGGGTATGATGGCGATCGCGATTGGTTTATCCAGTTGGCAGGGGTTAGGATTGGAGTTACCCTTAGCGTGGGCAACAGGGCGAACGGTGATACAGCTTTTGGTGGTGGGGTTTTTTCTGGGAGTTGTCTTTGCCTTGGATAACCCCTTAGCAGTTTTAGCCGTTTTACTGGTAATGCTAACCATTGCGGCGATTACCGCCCGTAACCGGATTGGCAAAAAGATTCCTCGACTATTCTGGGTAGTATTCGGTTCGATTTTCTTCTGTAGTGCCTTAACGTTGATTTATACCAATCTACTGATTATTCAACCGGACACCTGGTATCAGCCTCAGTATCTAATTCCCTTGGGTGGTATTGTTTTGGGCAATGCCATGAACGGATCTGCGATCGCGGGTGAACGGTTGGTGAGTACAATTACCAGTAGTCGCTTAGAAATTGAAACGCACCTGAGTTTAGGCGCTACCCCCCAACAAGCCGTGGCGGGATACCGCAAGGATGCTATCCGCGCCGGATTGATTCCTACCCTAAATCAAATGATGGTGGTGGGGATTGTCACATTACCGGGAATTATTACAGGTCAACTGCTGAGTGGCATTGACCCATTGAATGCGGCATCTTACCAAATTTTAATCATGTTTATGATTGCCACAACTAACCTCACCACGACAATCTTGGTGACTCGGGGTATTTATCGTCAGTTTTTCAACGCCCAAGCCCAGTTAAAACTTCCTTGAAATGTCAGGGAACAGTTAACAGTTAACAGGTAAGGTAGAGTTTTGAGTTAACTTCCCCATCTCCCCCATCTTCCCCATCTTCCCCATCTCCCCCATCTCCCCCATCTTCCCCATCTTCCCCATCTCCCCCATCTCCCCCATCTTCCCCATCTCCCCCATCTCCCCCATCTTCCCCATCTCCCCTGCACCCCAAAACTCCAGCTTCCTTAAGTGATGCTACGATAGCCCTAGTTTAAACAGCACCTAGCTAGTATGAGTTTTTCTTTTATTACCCCCCGTCGCCTTCTCGCTTCTGGTCTGTGTTTGGGCGTTCTGAGTACCCTCGGTTTAACCGTTCGTTCTCATTCATTGCTATCACCCGCCGTTGCTGAAGTTGCGATCGCATCCACTAAAGACGTCACGGCTGAGGATGTGGCGGGTACATGGCGAGGGGAATTAGCACCGGGTCAAATGATTACCTGGATTTTTACGCCAGATGGTAAACTCTTCATGACCGCCCCACCTGTTGCTGATGAACCACAACAGGCGTTAGAAATGCGTTATCAGGTAGAATCTAGTACCAAGCCGATGGGTTTGAATATAGACTTGGCGCAGGGGGCGACTGTGATGACAATTTTTGAGATGACTCCAGAGGGTCAAATGCGCGTGCAAATCGCGGGTACGACTCCAGGAGAAGCACGACCTGAAGCGTTTTATAATGCCACGGTATTTGAAAAAGTTTCAGATACAACCACATTACCGCCGAATACACAAATTGATGATTTTCAAAGTCGCTAGAACATTAGTTCAGTCGTCTAATCATCTCCTGAAAAACGGTAATATCAAAGATACCGAAAAACCCCTCTTTTGACCAAGGGCGGGGTTTTTTGAGAGGTTAAGCTGTCATGCATTTAAATTGGGTATTAGCTCAATGTAGCGAGCAAGATGCTCGCACTACGGCAAGGATTTCGCCATAATTGACATTAAGGTTGTAATGCCGAACAGCTTATCTATCGGTCGATACAAAAATTAAAACAGTAAAATCTATCCCATAGTTTATTCTCCGAAGCGTTGAATTTCAATGAGGTAACCATTGGGATCACGCAAGAAGCAGTGGTAAATCTTGTACGTTTCATTGAACGTCGGCGGCTTTTCAAAGACAACACCGCGCTGCTGAAGATAGTCAAACCACTTGTCCACCTGCGGCGTTACCAGGGTAAAAATTACATTCGATTGCTTGTCAGTGAGTGGAGTTTTTGTACCGCTACTTTGGCACACACCCACGTACCCATCACTACTCACCTGATAAATCCGACAACTGCCTTGATCGAGCCATAACTCCAAACCCAACACATCTTCGTAGAACCGTGCCGAGATGTCAAGGTCATGGGTGTAGAAAAAGGTGATTGAAGACTCAATCGGCGGGTGGGACATCGCTTCACTTGTTCCAATAACTGGGTCAGATAATCGATAGCAGTAATCAGTCTGTTAAGTGGAATGGCACTGAAATAAGCCTTGTTAGATCGCCAAAACCTTTGATATACCGTAGGGTGGGCATTGCCCACCAGCATACCAGTCAATGACATTCCACTTAATACAGTACCGTTTTATGCCAGTCCGACTACTTATTTGTTCTCCACAATTATCAAATACCCACCAGCCAAAATTAAATTCCGCTGGTGGGGCATGTTCGCTACGAAAGTCTAGCTTTTTTTCACAAAGCCCAACGTTAAGAGGGCTTGGAAGCTTGCTAATGCAATATTTAGTCCTTCACAAACAGGAGCGGTGACACCTTGCTCCAGTAGGATGGGATTATCGTGGACTTCACCAAATGCCTGGAGTAAACCCTGAGTATCTGGCATAGTTGTGTTCTCCTTCTCATTAAGTTGGCGTTATTGCCAGTGTCTAGGGTTAACTAACAGTCCGTAAATATCTAGACAATTAGTGACATAACTAGACATTTTCTATGATATAGTCAGGCAATGTCTAGTTTACCCCCCCAAGAAGCAGCCACTCGACTAGGTGCCACGGTCTTGCACTTTGCACCGATGGGAACTCAATGGTAAAATACAATCTTATAGTATTAGTATCGCTGGTGGTCATCGTCTTATCGATATTGTTGACCCTTCGGCTCCGCTCAGGGTCAACACCGAGCGAAGTCGAGGTGTTGACTTAATTGGTAAGAAATCGGGTAACGAATAGCTATGACGACGATAACTTATTGCAAAGGCTTGCCAACTCCCGCCGATGAACTTAACCCCATCGGTTTTACCGAATTGGAGATGTTGTTAACTTCATTGTCCGATATATTTTATCAAGCAACAGTTGAAACCGTTAACCATTTATTAAATAAAGAAATAAAATTTAATCAATCCAGTTGGAATAGTCTTATGCAAGAGAAATACGGACTCAGTAAGCGTTATGCTAACGGAGTCATTGCATTAGCTAGAGGAAAAACTGCCTCAGCTGCATATTGTAGAAAAAGACAGATAAAGCAATTAAAATCACGAGTTAAGTCAGCGAAAGATTGGGTAGCCAAAGCCACAAAGAAAATTAAGTTGGCTCGGAAGTTCTATAAAAAAAAGAACTGGATAGCCTCCAAAAACGGCTGTAATTTTCCCTTGTCGTCAAACCTGAAGACGAGAAAAACTAACTGGTATCATCTGCGTCAAGGTCTGCATCAGAAAAAGCGATATATCCACCGACTTCAAAATCAAATTAAACATTTGAAATCGGCGAAAATTAGAGTGAAGGTATCCAGCGGCGAACTATTTATTGTTGGTTCCAAGGATGAAAGTTATGGGAATCAAACTTGTCAATGGTCTGGGGAGACTATCAAGTTGAGGGTTCCGGATTGTCTAGAAGCCAAATTTGGGAAATATGTCAGATCAAAAATTGGCAGCTTCTCAAGAAAGATTAATAGATTACCCAGTAGCGGTGCGAAAACATGGCACTTCTATAGAAAGGATAATCGCTGGGTTGTTGCTGTTCAATTCACACCCGCAGCGGTGGAGAAGGTGAGTAGAGAAATTCAGTATGGTGCCCTGGGTATCGATCTAAATCCTAGTTCTAT
>NZ_JAVJQN010000014.1:0-45079 GCF_040218245.1 Coleofasciculus sp. E1-EBD-02
TTGCGCCCCTACTAAAAAAATAGGATTAGGGGTTGATTTTTGGGGAGAGTTTTGGTATTTTTATATCATGGGAAAATATGCCGTCCTATAGACCCATATCAACCGGAATCTGTAGGGGGGCTCTTGCAGTAATCAATTCAGAAAACCAACCCTTTAATAAAATATCTGCCGTAACCCACCGAGTTATCCTTGGCAACAGGTGAACCAACGATGAGGGCGAGTCGATAAAATTAATGCCTTTCCCCTGAAAAATAGTGCAGCGACTCGCCCCTACAGGATGACAGGATGACAGGATTACAGGACACAGGACACAGGACATAATAAAATAAATATCAGGTTGGGAATTCCTTAAATCTCACATCTAGAGGGTGCTATGATGACCATCAATCAAAGCTTACAGCGTCTGATACAGGGAAGCGCGATCGCAACATTCTTCTTTATCCCCTGTAACCCTGTCCTCGCCCAGATTACACCCGATTCCACATTAGGCGCTGAAGGTTCCTCAATCCTACCGAATGGGGTGGTTATCGATGGAGTAACCGCCGATTTAATTCAGGATGGTGCTAGCCGAGGTTCGGCATTATTTCATAGTTTTTTAGAATTTAATATTAACGAAGGACAACGGGTTTATTTTGCCAACCCTGCTGGAATTGAAGCCATTTTTAGTCGGGTGACGGGAACTGATCCCTCGGACATTTTGGGGACATTAGGCGTCAACGGTGCAGCCGATTTAATCTTCATCAATCCCAATGGAATTCTCTTTGGCGAAAATGCCCAACTCGATATCCGGGGTTCCTTTATCGGGAGTACCGCCAATGGGGTGGTATTTGAGAATGGCACTATCTTTAGTGCGACTAATCCAGAAGCACCGCCATTGTTGACGATTAATTTGACACCAGGATTGCAGTACGGGTCAAATCATCCAGGAAGAACTATCACAAATTCTGGTAATTTAGCGGTAGGACAAGATTTGACTCTAGCTAGTGCAGGTAATCTGAATTTACAGGGTCAGTTACAGGCTGGCGGAAATTTGACGCTTTTTGCCACAGATACGGTTAAGATGCGCGATAGTGTCGCTAATCCCTTTATCGCCACCGCAATAGGTCAATTATTGGTGCAAGGGAATCAAAGTATCGATATTTTTGCCTTGAATCACCCCGATAGTGGCTTGTTCTCCGGTGGGGATATGATACTGCGTTCAGCTAATACTGTAGCAGGTGATGCTCATTATTGGAGTGGTGGCAATTTCCAGATTGAACAGCTTGATGGTTCTCTGGGAAATTTGTTGAGTCCCGATGACCCCATTATTCGTTCCCGTGGGGATGTTCGTTTTAATGGTTATCAGGGAGCCTCCCTTCACATTTTAGCCGGAGGACAGGTGAGGATTGGTCAAGTCACGATTATGAGACGAGAATTTGGTAGAGCCGGAAATGATTACATTGATGAAGATGTGACTTTATCAGATGGTCAAGTAGTGCATATTAATGGGAGAGAGCGTCCTACTTTTGATGTACGTGCAGGAGTGGACCCAGATGTAATTGGTAAGAAAGGAGTGACAGGTCTAACTCCCGTGATTGATACCTTCTTCAATTTGGTTCCTTTCTCATATCCTGACCTTAAAGATACTGTTACGAATGCGGATATCAGAATTCGTAGCATTTCTATAGAACAGCCTAACGGTCAGGTTTTGCTCACAAATCAGTATGAGCCAAATACAGAACTCAGTGGCAATATTCAAGTCAACAAGATTCGTGTTGATGACAACGATGGGGCTTTTTTGACTGGCTTTAAGGGGGATGGGGGTGATGTTTTTTTTGACTCACGCGGTGATATTAATATCCAAAATGCTGGTGAGATTGGAACAAATTCTGCCACTGGCGATTCGGGTGATATTACGATGCTGGCTCAGAACTCAATCTTTTTATCAGATGAAGCTAATATCCAAAGTGTTACTAATGGTTCAGGGAATGGAGGTGATATCACAATCCAAGCAGGGTCACTGTCTATGATGAATAATGTTCAATTAGCTACCGCCACTTTTGGCACAGGAGATGCAGGAAATGTAAACATTAATGTTACGAATACATTCTCTATAAGAGACAGTGCTATTCTCAGCACTGTAGGATCTGGAGCAGTAGCCAATGCAGGTGATATTGAAATTGAGGCTGGTTCAGTTCAGTTGAAAAATCGAGCTTTCTTGTGGACTAGTAGCTGGGGAGAGGGAAATGCTGGAAATGTTTCTGTTGAGGCGGATGACTCTGTGGAAATCATTGATAACAGCGTTGTTTTAACTGCTGTATATCCAGAAGGTATGGGTGATGCTGGTGATGTTGATATTAAATCTCGTACACTTTCGTTGACAAGTGGCTCCGGGATTTTTACTAATTCTAACTCAGACAATAGCTCTGCTGGCACGGCGGGAAGTATTCAAATTAATGCAGAAGAATCAGTGACTCTTTCTGGTGTTAGTCCTATCTATGGATATTCCAGTGGTTTATATGCTGGCACCAGTGGCAGTTCCAATGCTTCAGCAGGTGAGATTGAAGTAAGTACGGGTGCATTTCGCCTAACTGATGGTGCAGTTATAGACAATTCAACCTACAATTCTAGTGATGGCGGTACGATTGCAATTAATTCTGATACCTTAGAACTCACCGGAGGTGGACAAGTCCTCGCCGTTACTCGTGGTAGTGGCAAAGCGGGTACTATCGACCTTAATGTCACCGATAATATCGCCATCTCAGGTAGCGACTCAACCTATTTCAATCGCTTACTTCAATTTGGTTTCGATGTTGTTACAAATGAACCTTCCGCCCGTGACCTTACGGATACCACTATAGTTGCTCCCAGTGGATTGTTTGCAGGTAGCTCAGTTCTAGGTGTAGGTTTGACAGGAAACGGCGGCACAATCTCTATTAATGACACCAAACAGCTAACGGTTAGTAACAATGGACAAATTTCTACGGCGGCTTTTGGTACAGCCGATGCTGGAAATATATCCATTAGCAATACAGGCTCAATAAATGTTGGTGATGGGGGCAAAATTTTTACCGCCGCTTTTGGTACAGGAGTGATGGGAAACTCGGCATCAGGTGGTGCTGGCGGCGAACTATTTATTGATACAGAAAGCCTGAGTATTCGAGATGAATCCCAAGTGTTTAGCGATACCGCTGGTGCTGGAACAGGAGGAAATATAACGGTAAAAGCCGCAGATTCAATAGAAGTTTTCAGTAGCAGTCTACTCTCGACCGATACAATAAGTAGCGGCAATGCTGGCAATTTAACCATTGAAACAAAAAACTTGACCGTTGGCGATTCTTCAGTAATTTCATCTTCCACTCAAGGTGCTGGACAGAGTGGAATTTTAAGCGTGGATGCGACGGATTCTGTTACTTTAGATAACCAAGGTGCAATTACGACCTATTCAAATGGTACAGGAGATGCGGGACAGCTAGACATTAATACAGGCAATTTAGAGATTCAAGATGGGTCAGTTATTAGCAGTAGTACCTTCAGTTCTGGAACGGCTGGAAATCTAACAATAACAGCCGATAATTCTATCAATCTTAATAATCGCAGTCGGCTAGAGGCGACCACCTTCGGGAGTGGCAATGGCGGAAATTTGCGGGTTGACACAGGGAATTTGAATGTTGAGAATCAGTCAAAAGTCTCCTCTTCAACCCTGGGTAGCGGTCGAAGTGGAAATCTCAGCATAGACGCGGTTGATGCTGTCAATATAGATAGTGAGAGTACAATCGCCGCGTTTTCTACTGACATCAATACAGGAGCTGCTGGGAACTTGTCTGTTGAAACAGGACAACTCAGTATCCAAAATGATTCATCGATTATTAGCTCAACGCTGAGTGCAAACGACGCCGGAGACTTAACCATAAAAGCAACGGACTCGATTGAACTTGCCAATCGCAGTTTCATTTCTTCAGCAACAGTAGCCAGTGGAAATGCTGGGGACTTAACCATTGAAACCAAAGACTTAAACCTGCGCGATACTGCAATTGTCTCAAGTAGCACCACAGGTCGCGGTGAGGGGGGAAATCTGCGGGTACAAGCCTCTGATTCCGTGAATTTAACGAACTTTAGTGCAATTATCACCGCCTCTGGTTTCATGGATGTGAATAACCCAGATCAGGTTATGGCATCAGCGGGAGATACAGGCAAAGCTGGGGATTTATCTATTGAAACACAAAACCTGAGCATTCGCGATCGCTCTTTAGTCAGTACCACGACAATTAGCACCAATGAGGCTGGCGATGCAGGAGATTTGACGGTACAAGCTACTGATTCTGTGGAAGTGATTAATGGGAGTCGGCTTTTAGCCGATACTCTAGAACATAGCAGTGGCGATGGCGGAAACTTAACGGTTAAAACTGGCAAATTTAGTATCCGAGATAATTCAGAAGTAAGAGCTAGCACGGCTCTTTTCAGTCGTGGTCAAGCTGGGACAATCAATGTAGACGCGACCGATTCTGTAGAAATTAGTGGGAGTAGCGCCTTATTTACCCTAACAGGGGGATCTGGACGTGCTGGCGATATGATTGTTAATACTGGCAAAGTAATTGCCACTGATGGGGGACGAATCGAAGCCGGGACTTTAGGAATTGCACCAGGGGGAAATTTAACCGTTAATGCCTCTGAGTCTATCACATTGAGTGGCAGTTCATTGAATGGTACGTTTCGCAGTGGTTTGTCGGCGTTTAGCCTAACGCTAGGTAATGCCAGAAGTGGAAACTTGACGGTTAACACAGGAGATTTCACAATTGACGATGGAGCAGAAGTCACTGTCACTAGCCTGAAAGGACAAGCGGGTAATGCTGATATCACCGCCAATTTACTGTGGCTGAATCAAGGATATGTTACGGCAGAAACCCGATTGGGTGAAGGGGAAGGTGGTGCGAATATTTTCCTGCAACTGGATGAGGATTTAATTCTACGCAATGAAAGCCTAATCTCCGCCACCGCTTTTGAGGAAGCCAATGGTGGCAATATTACCCTGAACACGCGATTTGTGATTGCCTTACCCCCAGAAGGTCCAGAGGGGAGTGATATTATTGCCAATGCTTTCTTCGGCGATGGGGGTCGCGTTAATGTTACCGCTGAATATTTGTTTGACATCGATTTCCGCGATCGCCGCACGCCCTTAAATGATATCACTGCCAGTTCAGAATTTGGAGAGCAGGGTGTGGTGACAATTGAAACACCTGGAATTGACCCCAACGCTGGATTAGTTCAATTACCTCCCCCAACCTCCCCGCCCGAATTTGTCAATTTCTGTCAAGGGCGTTCTGACCAAACTCCCAGCCATTTTATCATCAGTGGACGCGGCGGAGTTCCTCCCACAATTTCCCAAGTAACGGGAACATATAACGTGTGGGAAGATTTACGTCCATTGACTCCCAGTAGCGATAACTCTCCGGCAAAAATTGAACCTGTAACCCAGAGGAGTTCAACGCCAATAATTGAAGCTCAAGGCTGGATAAAATTACCCGATGGAACAATAGTTCTCACCGCCCAAGCGCCTAATGTTACGCCTAATACGGGTTGGCAAAATCCGCTACATTGTCAGAGTGTGGTTGAGTGATAAATGGGGGATAATAATTAGGGATGAGATTGAGTTGTTGAGGCGTGAGGTACACCCAAATATAAGGGCGAACGTAGGGGCGCAAGGCTTGCGCCCTCATAGACCTCATCTTATGAGCAACGCTATATATTTTTTAACGCAGAGGTTCGCAGAGGTTTACGCAGAGGGCGCAGAGGGATTGAGTGGTGGGTGGTGGTAGGTTGGGGTTGTTTAAATGGACAGGATGGAATAGTTAAGGGAGGTAGATAACTGATGACATTTATTAATCCGAAAACTGATTTTGCCTTTAAGAAGATTTTTGGCTCCAAGAAAAGTAAAGAAATTTTAATTAGTTTCCTGAATGCCATTCTTTATCAGGAACAGGAAACCATTCAAGACCTAGAAATCCTTGACCCTTATCAATCGCCTCGTATTCAGGGAATTAAGGATTCCTATTTAGATGTTAAAGCCGTTATCACTGGAAACAAAACCGTCATCATTGAAATGCAGGTACTCAACGTTTTAGGCTTTGAGAAACGAGTCCTGTATAATGCCGCCAAAGCCTTTTCTATTCAATTGGGAGTCGGGGAAGATTACAACTTATTGAATCCGGTGATTGCCTTAACCATTACCGACTTTGAGATGTTCTCCAACAGCGCCAAAATCATCTCTCGCTATTGCCTCAAGGAAAAGGAAGAGTTAACTGATTATACCGATGATATTGAATTAGTCTTTGTCGAATTACCCAAATTCAATAAAACCCTGGAGGAATCAGAAACCTTAACCGATAAATGGCTCTACTTCCTCAAATTCGCCAACACCTTAAAAGACGTGCCGCCGCCAATGGCAACGATTCCCGCCATGAAACAGGCATTTACAATTGCCAGACAGAGTAAGCTAACCAAGCGAGAGTTAGAAGCCCTAGAAAAGCGAGAGCTATTTATTCAAGATAGTCAGAATGCGATTCGCAAAGCTAAACTAGACGGAAAAGAGGAAGGTATGCAGGAAAAAGCGATTGCCATTGCCCGCCAACTTCTCGACGTTTTAGACATTGAAACAATCAGTCAAAAAACTGGATTAAGTATTACCGAGATTCAAGACTTAACCTAAATGTCTGTCCCAAACAACAAATGACAAATGACAAAGGACAAATGACAAATAACAAAGGACAAATGACGAATGACAAAGAACAATCGCCATCTACTAATTGGATTTATTCTCGGATTATTCCTATTCATCGGTATCCCCCCTGTCTTATCCCAAATTAATCCAATTACCCCCCCTATCCAATCCGCCGCACAATCTATAGCCCAAGGGAGAACCTTCTACGCCGCCAAAGACTATCAACAAGCCATTCACCTCTGGCGACAAGCCGCCCAAGGCTATGAAACCCAAGGGGATACCCTGCATCAAGCCCAGGCGTTGAGTTATCTGTCCTTAGCCTATCAGAAACGGCACCAATGGACAGACGCCGACGCCGCAATCACAGCCAGTCTGAGTCTATTAGACACCGTAGCAGAATCAACAGAGCGATCGCGCCTTTATGCTCAAGCCCTGAATCACCAAGGTCGTCTAGAATTAGCCTTAGGGCGGGCGGAATCTGCATTAGCCACCTGGAAGCAAGCGACGCAAATCTATCAGCAACTCAATGATGACATCGGCGTAACAGGTAGCCGATTCAACCAAGCCCAAGCCATGGAAGCCTTAGGACTCTATCGTCGCGCCTGTCAAGTTTCTCTGCAAGCCCTCCAGGTAGACAATCACTGCAATTTGTCCGAGTCAGGCGAATTAGCCGCCGCCGTTAACACCTTTGAACAGCAATCTCAACCCGCGTTTACCGTTGTCGGGTTACGCCACTTAGGAAATGTTCTCCGCTTGGTTGGACATTGGCAGGAGTCAAACCACATTTTACAGCAAGCCTTAGACTTAGCCGAACAAATCGACTCCCCATCCGACCAAAGTGCCACATTACTCAGTTTAGGCAAAACCCAATACGCCTTATACCGCCAAGCCAAAGACTTATGGGAGAGAAGTAATATCACCCAGAATCGCGACAAAGCCAAACAATTGGCAAGAAAAGCCTTAAACACCTATCAACAAGCCGCCGCCATCAACACCGACTCCACCACCTTACCCCTAGAAGCCCAACTGCATCGACTCCATTTATTAATCGAGTTTCAGCAATGGTTACAAACCCTAGAAAACACTGATACAACCGCAAACCCTGCTGAATTTACACCTCAAATTAAATCCCAAGTTGACACATTACTTCAGAGTACCCTTGCCAACTTATCCCCCAGTAAAATCGCCATTTATAGCCGACTTAAGTTTGCCAAAGAGTTACTGAAATTACCCCAGTATGACCCAAACGTTAGTCATGCCTTAAATTATACCCAAGTTGCATTTAACCAAGCAAAATCCCTACAACACCAACGGGCAGAATCTGAAGCCCTGGGTACATTAGGTCACATTTACGAACACAATCAACAATGGAAAGATGCCCAAGACTTAACCCATCAAGCCCTCGGTTTAGCCCAATCCCTGGACGCTGAAGACCTCGCCTATAAATGGTTATGGCAATCGGGACGAATTTATTGGCAACAGCAACAAAAAGAAAACGCCATTCACGCTTACGACGCCTCAATTAAGCTGCTGGATTCCGTGCGCCGAAATTTATTAGCCATCAACCCCGGTGTGCAGTTTTCCTTCTTAGACGATGTGCAACCCATTTATCAAGAATTCCTGCAAATCCTACTCCAACCCGACGCCAATTCTGACCATCTCCGCCAAGCCACACGCATCAGCGAAGCCCTACAACTGGCTGAACTCGAAGACTTTCTTCGCTGTAGTTTTACCAACTTAGTCCCGATTGACAAAAGTAAAAATCCTCCTGCTGCGATTATCTATCCGATTTTACTGGAAAACCGTCTAGAAGTTCTAGTAAAATTACCCCAATCTGAATCATCTCCGGAAAAAATTTATCGATATACGCCCCACGTTTCCGCCCAAGACATTCGCCAAACCCTCTACGACTTGCGCCAACAACTAGATGACCCCCGCAATTCAGTAGACCGCTTAATTTTACCCCCAGCCCAAAAACTCTATAACTGGTTACTCCAACCCGCCCAAGCTGACTTACCCCCAGAGGGAACTCTAGTCTTTGTTCTCGATAGCACCCTGCAAAATCTCCCCCTTTCCATTCTCCACGATGGTCAGCATTACTTAGTCGAAACCTATAACATTACCGTTAGCCTTGGGTCACAATTTCCCAACCTCAAACCCTTATCCCCAACCCATTGGCAAGGGCTACTAGGAGGAATTCATAAAAAAGCCGAGAGTTACCCACCCAAATTACCCGCCTTATTCAATGTCTGGGACGAACTGCAACAGATTCACAATACCGTTCCCAGCCAACTACTAGAAAATGAACAATTTACCCAAACCAACTTCCGAAACCAACTGATTAACCATCCATTTTCCGTCATTCATTTAGCCACCCACGGCGAATTTAGTTCAGATGCAACCAAAACCGTCATCTACGCTTGGGACAAGAAAATCCCCGTCGAAAAATTTGGTCAACTCCTGCAACAGAGAGAACAAACCCGCAGCGAACCCATTCAATTATTAGTCCTCAGCGCCTGTCAAACAGCCTCTGGGGATAAACGTGCCGCCTTAGGATTAGCTGGAGTAGCCTTAAGAGCAAATGCCAGTAGTACCGTCGCCAGTTTATGGCGCGTTAGTGATAACTCTACCGCCCAATTAATGGACGACTTTTACCAGCAATTAAATCAAGGCATTCCTAAAGCAAAAGCCCTAGCCAACGTGCAACGACAATTTATAAATAATCCCGATAATTCATCCCATCAACATCCTTACTATTGGGCAGCATTCATCCTCGCCGGAAACTGGTTTTAATCGTCATTTGTCATTTGTCATTTGTCATTTGTCATTTGTCATTCGTCATTCGTCATTCGTCATTTGTCATTTGTCATTTGTCATTCGTCATTCGTCATTCGTAGCCAAATCGTAGGGTGCGTTAGCAAAGCGTAACGCACCAATAATTGTAGGTTGAATTGACACAAGGAAACCCAACGGAATCTAGGGCTAAGGTTCCCTTACTACAAGCCTAATTTAATTCATCAAATAAGGTGTGCCACGCCGCCATCGTGCGTTAGCGTTCGCGCAGGTTCGCGCAGCGTTCCCGTTCGCGAAGCGTTCCCGTTCGCGCATCGTTTCCGAAGGGTAGGGTAGGGTAGGATAGCGTAACACACCAATAGTCTGACAATAGCCTTATAATAGCCAACATTAACGCTATAATTTTTAACCCCATGGTTTTAACAGTTCAAGCGTCAGTTATCCCCATAGACGAACTAGAACGGCAATTTGGTCTAATCGAAGTCGAGGATACTCAATTTTTTCAAGAATGGCAAAATAATCTCCCCGAACTCTCTGACATCGAGAAACAGATGTTAGACAAACTCAAGCGAGGTTACTTCAATTTCCTCAAACACCCACCCCTATTAGAAAATGCCATCCGCATGGCAATAATTGCCCCACTACTATTTTTAGCCGACTTTTACCTATTCCCCTTTCACATCAAAGCCGAAAAATCCGTCGATATTTCCACAGAAGACCAAGGCTTAATTGTAGAAGGGCGACTAGACGTATTAGTCCTCAAACAACACCTCTGGGTAGCCGTAATCGAATCCAAACGCGCCGCCTATTCCATTGAAGCCGGACTCTCACAGATGTTAGCTTATATGTTAGCTAACCCTCACCCCGAACAACCCAGTTTTGGCATGATTTCCAATGGAGGGAGTTTCCTATTCGTCAAATTAATCCAAGGACAAATCCCTCAGTATGCGACATCAAGCCAATTCGACTTGCGACGCAAACCCGGAAATGATCTCTATAACGTCTTAAGTATCTTAAAACATTTAGGAGAATTAACCCGAACCAACTCCAACTAGCCATCCCCATCCTCCTACCCATATATTCCCAACACCTACAAAAACCAATATCGCTTCCACTTATGTCCGAATCCTACAAAACTTTGCCCCAAATCCTTAAACTCCCTCTGCGTACCTCTGCGCTAACCTCTGCGCCCCTCTGCGTTGAAAAAACATAACAGACATAATATCAGCCTTCTAAATTCAACCCACCTAAACCCCAAAAAACAAATGATTGCCAATCCCCAACCCAACACCCTAACACCCCAAGACTACCTAGACTGGGAAAAACACCAAGACATCAAATATGAATACATCAATGGTGAAGTTTTCGCCATGACAGGGGGAACCATTCCCCATAATGAAATCGCCGTTAACCTCATCGCCGCCTTGAAAAATCACCTGCGTGGGAAAGGGTGTAAAGTCTTATCCTCAGATGCCAAAGTTGGCATAACAGACAAGGGTCCCTTTCACTATCCTGATGGCATGGTAACCTGTGACGAACGAGATAAATATGCCATCGAATTTGTGCGCTATCCTTGTCTAATTGTCGAAGTTCTCTCACCCAGTACAGAAGCCATTGACCGAGGTAAAAAATTTAGACATTATCGTCGCATTCCCACATTGCAAGAATACGTTATCATTAGTACCGATCAAATCAATGTTGAGTGTTTTCGACGCAACGCTGAAGGAATTTGGGAACTGCATTCTTATACAGAAGAAAATGAATTACACCTAACTAGCGTTAATTTTAACTGTACGCTTGAAATGCTTTACGAAAATGTAGAATTAAGTTCGTAGTAGGGGAACCTTAGCCTAGTTCGTAGTCAGGGAACCTTAGCCCTAGCTAGATTTTCGACTTCAACCCAACCGGAAATTAATAGATGGTGCGTTACGCTGCGCTAACGCACCCTACGTCTAAAGCGTTTGAGTCAATGACAAATGACAAATGACAAATCAATTTAATCGCCGCATCACTTTTTCGATGTACTCAATCCGCTGTTCATCACCAATCGCCTCATATCCCGCCTTAGCGTCTTGATACCAACGCCGCGCCTCTTCATAATTATTATCCCCTTCATAAACCTCGCCTAAAAACTGGGCAACTTGCGGAGTCAATTCAGCATTATTTAACTGCTGATAATTGCTGTAAGCTGCTGTTAACGCCTCAACAGCTTGCGGTAATTTTTCCTGCGCCACAAAGGATCTCGCCAGTCCAATTTGCGCCTGGGCAAGTCCGGCAATATCTTGACGACTGCTTGCCAAATCTAGGGATTCTTGATAAGCTGATTCAGCGAGTCTTGGTAACTCCAATCGATTATATAAATTCCCCAGACTGTGATAAACCTCTAAACTCTGGCTATTATTGTCAATCGCCTCTGTTAGCGTTTGAATCGCCAAAGTCATCAAGTCATAGTCTTGGTAAAGCTGGGCAAGTTGTAACGCCATTTCATCTGCACTCAGATTATTCTGGCGAATCTCTTGCACCTCAGCCATCACGGATTCAGATTGGCTGGGTGTCATCAGTCTAAACATTGATTTCCCAGCTTTTCCATCCGCCTCAACCATCAATTCATAATTAATCCCAGGGGTTAATGGAGATTGAGTCGCCGGATAGGGAATTTCGGTGTTTCGCACATTCGGTAATTCCCAGACAGTTTCCCCCGATCGCAACAAACGCACGGTATACTCTTGAGTATCAGGTAGCGGTGTCCAAGATAGGGTAGGTTGGGGATTTAGCAGCGAACCTCGGGGCGGAGTGATAATCCGAATATCCGTCAAACCACTGCGACGAGGGAAACGACAAGGACTATTTTCTGGGCAGATTGGTTTGGGCTTTGAGGTATCCGCGATCGCACGTTGCCAGACAATACTCTCTAGTCCCGTTATTAAGCTGAATGCGACGAGTAAGGGAAATAATACCTTAGGCTTCATATTAACACAAAAGCACGGTAGCAGCACAAGACATTAATATCATTGTATAGACATTAACGATTACATTTCTAGCCATATAGCTTGTCTGAACAAAATCGTAAAAATCGTAGGGTGCGTTAGCGAAGCGTAACGCACCGTTACGTCGTTCTTGAGAGAATTACTGTACATTTAAATAATCTAATGCATCCGCTTGCCATACCTGTACTTCAGGTAATCCTCTCGACTCAGCCTGACGACAATTTTTCCAAGATATCAACGCCTTTGTATCATCCTCCTGGTTTTGCCAAACTTGGGCGAGAAGACAATGTGGCGCCGCTTGCTTATTATCTAACAT
This sequence comes from Coleofasciculus sp. E1-EBD-02, assembly GCF_040218245.1. Taxonomy (NCBI): domain Bacteria; kingdom Bacillati; phylum Cyanobacteriota; class Cyanophyceae; order Coleofasciculales; family Coleofasciculaceae; genus Coleofasciculus; species Coleofasciculus sp. E1-EBD-02. The sequence goes on from NZ_JAVJQN010000014.1 coordinate 12,794, forward strand.
AATGGCTTTTTTTAAATAGTTCTCGGCATCTTGACCGCGATTTTGTTCCAGACGCGCCCAGCCTATATTTTTGTAGAGTATGGATTGGAGACTATTTTTTTCTGTTTCATCTAAACCCAGACTTTCTGTACGCTGTAAAGCCTTAAGTAGAAGATTAACGGCTACATCATAATTCTGCTTTTGCCAAATTTGCAGACGGGCAAAATTGTTCGTCGCATCAATCCCGACATAACCCTTATCCTGCATGGCACGTTTATATTCAACTAGCGCCTGATCAAAGTTTTCGTCATCCTCATAAAGTATTCCTAAATTGTAGTGAATTGTTGCCTTTGTTTCAGCGTTTGGCTTTAGTTTCAAAGCTTGATTAAATTGTTCTTTAGCACATTGAAAGTCTTCTTGATACTTACAAACCAGTCCTAAATCACTACGCGCTATGGCACTATTAGGATTAATTTTAACCGCTCGTTCCAAATTAATTCTAGCTTGCTCTAAGCGAAACTCCATGAGGGCTTCTCGTCCCTGTTGCAAATAATACTGAGAAGAGTATTCTTGTACCTGTATTAAATATTTTTTTCCTGGTTTAAAATAATACTGAAATCGCCAAGGTTGTGAGATATGATATACGCCAACTCCCATAATTACTAGAGTAATAATAGTAGCAATTCCTTGAGGCGATCGCACCCAGCACCCCAAACCCCGCAACCACAGACTGACGCGGGTTAATCCTTGCGCGATCGCTTGCACATCTTGGGGACGATTCACCACCGCATCCGCCATCAAATCATCGATAAACTCGGCTAAAGGTTTAGAGATTTGTGGTGCTTTATCTTGCCAAATTAACTGACCTGTATTATGATTAATAGGTAGACAACTAGGCGGTTTATTAGTAAGTAAATGAACCAACGTGCGTCCCAAGGCATAAAAGTCAGATTGGGGCAAACATCTACCCTGCCTTTGTTCCGGTGCAGTGTATCCTTCTGATATAATCTTGGTTAGTTCAACATCTCCCCGAAGTTTAGCTAAATACGTCCCTGTAATCTCCCGCACACTGCCAAAATCAATCAACACCAATCTGCCATCTGGTTTCAGGATAATATTACTGGGTTTAATATCCCGATGAAAGAATTGGTTTTGATGCAAGTAATCAAGAATCTCTAGAAGTTGTCTCAGCCAATTGAGGGCTAATGCTTGAGAAATCGCCCCATATTGTTTCGCCCACGCTTCTAAATTCTGTCCCTCAATTTTTTCCAGAACTAGACAGTGTAATTCTGTGGTACTATTAACAGAAACCGTAAAATACCCATCACTTTCAACCTTGGGAATCCCTGGATGGTTTAACAGTTCCAGCGTCAAGGCTTCCCGTTCAAAGAGTTCGACTAATTTGCTATGATTCTCTCTGAGAACCTTCATCACTTTCCGGGTTCCCTGATCATCCACCTCAAAGACATCGGTATATTTCCGCGAATCTAATCGGCGTAAGGGTTGAATTAACCGATATCGGTCATGAATTAGTAGTGGAGTACCACAGGTTTGGCAACACTCCAATTCATCGGGATTTTGACGCTGTTGACAGTGGGGATTAATACAGTAAATCACATGATTATTCAGGGGAAGAGGGTCAACCTGTAGAGACGTTGCATGCAACGTCTCTACTAATTCTTCATTTTGTAGGTTTTCACATATTTCCTAATAATCGGCTGTAAGGTAAAAAATGGTTCGCTGGTCTTTTTCCTATCACCCCCAGTCTTCTCAATCAGAGAACGTCCCCGTAAGGAGTCCAGTACCTCTAATAATTCCGAAAACGAGATAGAATTATTTTTTTGCAACGTTCTCAGAGACAGCGGCTTGTCTTGAGTGGCTAAACTCTGTATAATTTCTTTCTCTAAATCCGATAACTTCTCAAACTGCCGGTCTAAGTTTTCCCGAAAGATATCATCAACTAAAATAGTTTGTAAATTAGTGAATTCCACCACATCCCCATTAAAATACTCTTGAATCGTCGCGGCGACTAACTTTAAAGCCAAGGGATTTCCTTGATAATCCCGAATCAAACTATCCCATTTTTCCTCACCCATTAACCCATTTTCGGCTAAGATTTGGCGGGCGGCGGCGTCGGGTAAAGGATTAAGTGGTAAGGAATGAACGGAGGGACGAGTTGTTTCTAAGCGTCGGATATCTCTCAGGGTTTCTTGAGAACAAAGTAATAAGCAACTTTGATGGGACGATTCACCAAGTTGCCTCACAAGTAACCCGTATTCCTCATAGTCAGGACTATAGCGTCCAAATCTATCACCACTTCGCACAATTGTCTCCACATCATCAAGGATTAATAGACAACGGTGTTGGTTTAAATAATCTCGCAACAGAGAGAGTCTCTCATTCAAGTCTCTGGGTAAATCCGATTCTTCCTGATTTCCCAAAGCGACAAGCCAATCCCCTAAAAGGGTGTCTAGGGGTAGCGGGTTCCTAAGCGATCGCCAGATAATAAACTCAAACTCCTCCTCTATATCCTGCGCCAGGTTCACCGCCAACGTAGTTTTGCCAATTCCTGCCATTCCCAGGATGGCGACTAAGCGCGAGTTATCCTGAATAATCCATTGCTTCAGCCTCTCCTGTTCCTCTTTACGCCCATACATCACCGAGATATCCGGCGCTTCTCCCCAATCTCGACGCCGAGAGGACTGAGTTTGATGGGTTTGATAAGCAGAGATGAGACGCTGTTTCAATTCCACTAACTTACCCGGACCCGTTCCCGTAATCTCAAACTTGCGATAAACTTCACCCAATCGCTTCCGCAAGGCGATGGGAGTGATCCCTAGGAAGTGGGCAATCTCATCCTGAGTTGACTTGCCCGTCAGGACTAACGACAACGCCTCCAGTTCAGTGTCAGACACACCGCGTTCGTCAGTCAAGGTTTTCAGGAATTCAGGGGGAATCGGGGAAGTCAAGGTCTTCGGTTCTCACGTTAGTCTGTACTTTTCATTATAGACTGTGAGACGGACAGTTTGATCCGTTCGTCCTTCGTTCGTAGTTGAGGAACTTTAGCCTTCTCCAACTATCAAGGGAAGCATCTCTAGTCTTAGTCCATTTTAATGGACTTTAGCTATAAGCCCGGAGTTTGAACTCCGGGTTCCTTCTCATTATAGACTGTGAGACGGACAGTTTGATCCATTCCTTGTTCGTCGTTCGTTCGTAGTTGAGGAACCTTAGCCTTCTCCCACTATCAAGGGAAGCATCTCTAGTCTTAGTCCATTTTAATGGACTTTAGCTATAAGCCCGGAGTTTGAACTCCGGGTTCCGGGCGGATATCTGACTATTGCCCATTGCCTATTGCCCATTGCCTATTGCCCATTGCCTAGCGCGTAGCGCTATATAAGGTGAGAATTAATTCAGAATTTTATCTGCCACAATTGGGTCTTTGGATAAATTTTTGTCCCTAAACACCACTCAACTACCAAAAACCCAACTGTGAGGCTTCGTTAACCCCATCACAGAGGCTAACCCTGCATTGATCATCTAGGAGAAGAACGCAACGATGGAGCCGCAGCCGCGCCATAATTCACTCGGCAACCAATATTAAAGATACTGACGCCACATTCTAGGGGAACTACGTCACCGTTCCGCATGGCACTACAGCTCACATAACCATCATTGTTGGTATCTTTCATCATGCACTCAATGGGTTCTGCACCAGCACGATCAGACCAAGAATTCATCCCCATCCCAGCAACAATGTGATGCCAGAAGAAAACCAGCAGGAAGAAACCCAGAAAAATTGAAACAACAGCTGTCGTGATTAATCCAGCTCTAAATTTCCAACTTTGCAGAAAATTGCCCGACTGAGTTGGAGCTGCGTCTGGGGTAGACGTAGATTCATTAATTGGTTTATCTTGAGTTTCGGTCATTTTTTTCCTCAGATTTTAAAGTTTAATCGAATCTGACCACTTTATATTCAACGTTGACCACTCTGAAAATTATAGTAAATTAGTAGGTAGTCGTCTCTAGAGGCACTGGGGCTGGATGCGTTGGCGAAACCTGTTCCGAAGGAACGTATCGCACTCCCTTCAATACCATCTGCACACCCCCCTCTGGAGAAATGGTTAGACCGCGACGCTGGGGTTTGACGGGTTTTGTATCCCTCAGCACTAACTGATAACGCGACAAAATAGTCGCCAGAACCAGTTTCATTTCCATCTGTGCCAATGCCAAACCCACACAGCGACGACTACTACCCCCAAAAGGTAAATACTCGTAAGGAGAAAACTGGCGTTCCAGGAAACGTTCTGGCTTAAATTGTTCCGGTTCGGCATAGATATCTTGCCGATGATGAGTTAGGTAAATACAAGGATAGAGTGCCGTATTCGTGTCATAGTCACGACCCATAATTTGCATCGGTGCTTTGGTAATGCGCGGGAAGGTAATGAAAACAACCGGGTAAATCCGTAGGGTTTCTTGGCAAACGGCGGTGAGATAGGGTAACTTTGCGATCGCCATTGGTTCTGGGTGAGTCCCTAAGCTATCCAGTTCCTGTATCAGTTTTTCATAGACCTCAGGACGCTTGTGAATCCAATAAAACGCCCAGGCTAACGCCGTCGCTGTCGTCTCGTGACCAGCAAACAGAAGCGTCATCAACTCATCTTTCAACTCCGCATCCGTCATCGGCTGACCCTGTTCATATCGCGCCGACATCATTAAACTAAGGACATCATCCCCTTCTAGATATGACTGTTCTCGACGTTCATCAATCTCCGCTTGCAAAAGTTCATAAATTTGCTGCCTGCGCCGGACAAAGCGCCCCCAGGGACTCCACGCGCCCCAATCTTGTTGCAGAAATTGGAAAAATAGCAGACTAGAACTCACCGGGGAGTCAGTCATATTTAACAGGGTTGCCAAAAGGGGCTTGAGGCGTTGGTAACGCACACCTTCCCGCAAACCAAACACGGCTTGCATAATCACTTGCAGGGTAATGTCTTGCATTTGCTCCCGCATACAGAGTGGCTTACCCACTTGCCACTGACTAGCAACCTGTTCGGTGATGTCGCCAATTAATTGAGCGTAAGTCTGCATCCGTTCCCCATGAAAGGGCGGCATAATCAAACGTTTTTGCTGGGTGTGGCGATCGCCATCAAGCAACAACAGAGAATTCTCTCCCACCAAGGGTTGAAGAATCTTGCTTCCTCGCCCTGAGTCAAACAGGTTTGGATCGGTGGTAAAAATCTCCCGAATTGCTTGGGGATGGCTGAGCAAAACCAAAGGCTGGAAGTTTCTCAGATTTAAGGTAAAAGTGTCCCCGTAGCGCTTGGCACAACTATCCAAGAATTCCAGAGGGTCAATAATCCACTGGATCAGTTGCACGATGGCAGGGCTGGTTGGACCTTCTGGCAGTTTCATCTTTAAAAACCTGCTGGAGACCCTCGCTTTTAGCGACGGGAGGAAAGCAGGGCAGGATGTACTACTTTCCTTGAACAAAATTGGTGGGGGAGTATGGTTGCTCCCCCTTTGGGGTATGGTTGCCCCAACTCCCGTTTCCGGGGTAATGTTTGCCTCGCCAATGTTAACGGTCGGTACTTTCCAAGCAGCACTGGCTTAACCCTTTAGACCTGTTTAACCACTCGGTTCTAGAGCTACAGACTGGCACGCATCCGTAGGTAGGAACTTTAACGCTTGACGTTAACGTAGTGCGCGTAGCACTTAGGCTGGTCAACTTAGGCTATAAGGAGCCCTCGCTTTTATCGACGGGTTGTTGACGGCAGGGTGTTTGAGTTCATGTTTCTTAGAGTAGCGAATTGTCGCCTATTGACATAACCCTGATTCTATGAAACAGATTTAATTTCTTCGGTAAATCCAGTCTGATTACCTTAAATTATCACTGCATAACCCAAAATTGATTAAGTTTAACAACCTTTAAGTTGCAAAACATTGTAAAATTTTCATAAAGTTAATCTACCGATACAATTATTTAAGGTACTCAGCATGACTGCAACAACCCCAAAAACTACGTCACCCGTTCCAGCCTTTTGCGAAGGCATCCAATATTTTGGGCAAGCCTTACCGGGTTTGGAGACGTATGGTGGAAAACCTGCCATTGCTGAGGGCAACGTTGCGATCGCCTCCCCATCTGACCCAGCGGCTGTCTTCCAAACCCTCCTCGCGGCTGATGCCCTGCGTTACCTAACCCTGCAAGTCACGGCATCCAAAGCATCCGGTCATCCCGGCGGATTTGCCAGCGTCGCCGAAGGTATCGCCGCCTTAATCATGCTGGGCTATAAAAATATTATTACCGAAGTGGGACACCATGCCCCTGGCTTTTACAGCACTATGTTCTTAGACCGATCCCTAGAGGACATGGGGATTACCACCGTGCAACAGATGCGGGAACGCTTCCGGGAAATGCATGGACTCCTGGGACACCTCTCCGGTCAAATTCCTGGACTGCTGAACCCGGCTGGACCTTTGGGACAAGGGCAGCATTTCGCCATGGCGGGGGCGTTACTCCACCGGGATACCCTCTTCCCCGTGACAATTGGCGACGGGGGGATTGGTGAACCATACATAATGAGTAGTTTTGGTCACTTCAACACCGCCTATCCCGATGTCACCAACTTCCTGCCCATCTTAGTTTGGAATGGATACTCCCAGGAACACCACAGCATGGTATCCACCAAACCCAACGAAGAGATGATTGAATATTGGGAAGGGAATGGATTTAAAGAAATTATCCTAGTCAATGCCAAAGACTTTGACGACGCCAATCAACCCGGTGAATATGTAGATAGCACCGCCTTTTCCTGGGAAAAACGCTTGGAATTTACCAAAGCCGTATTAGAAGCCACCGATAAAGCCGCTAAATCTGCCCTAGGCGGTAAGCTTACCGTACTGATTATCAAACAGCTTAAAGGCGCTGGTGTCCATGCGCGAGGTGCTAAAGCCCACAACCTCTACGGCTACCATACCCTAGACAATGAAGAAATTGTCCAAGCCTTGAAACAGCGTGCCTTACCCCCAGAGGCGTGGCAACTGGTACGCACCAACTCTGAACGGGCGGCTGGGGGTCCCGCGTCGCATCAGGTGGTGACGGAGAAGGAGTTATCGTTACCGGATTTAGGCACATTACCCTTAAACGAATTTGAAATTAAGGGTGATAAGCAAGTGGCGACGACGGCGATGGGGGCGTTAGTTGCCCATGTGGGGAAACAAGACCCTAACTTTATCATTTCTAACGCTGATGGGAATGCCGCCTCTGGGATTAATAATGTTAACGTGGCGCTGAAGATTCTCCATCCTACCGTCGATGACCTCTATTATCAGGGACCCAAGGGTCAGGTATACGAACCCTTAAGTGAAGATGCTTGTGCGGGGTTAGCGGCGAGTTTAGCCTTGTTTGGTTCCCGTACTCTCTGGTGTTCCTATGAATCCTTCGCGGTGAATGGATTACCGATATGGCAAACGGTTACCCAAGCCATGGCAGAATTGCGCCGTCCAACACCCGCTACAGTTACCTTATTTACCGCTGGGGCATTGGAACAAGGGCGCAATGGGTGGACTCACCAGCGTCCAGAGATTGAAAATTACTTTGCTGCGATGATGCGGAATGGCAATGTTTTCCCCTTATTTCCCTGTGATGCTAATAGTATCCAGGTGTGTTATGACTGGGCGCTGACGATGAAGAATAAGGGAATTACGATTACGGCGAGTAAGTCACCTTTACCGGTATTAACCACATTTGAACAAACCCGTCAAGCGTTAAAAGATGGGGGTGTGGTACTCCATGAAACCGAAGGGAGTCAGAAAGTCGTGTTTGCCGTGGTTGGCGATATGCCACTGATTCCCGTCTTAGATGCAGCCGTTCACCTGGAAAATCAAGGAATTGGCGTGCGAGTTGTTTCCGTAATTAGTCCCCGACGTTTGTATCGTCCCCATGATGTGGCGTGGGAAACTTGTACAGATCCTGATAGCCACTTTTTAAGTGATCAAGGGTTTGAGGAGTTCTTTGGTGGCGATGCTTTGATTGGCGTAACCGGAGGTGCCAGTGCCATGTTGGAACCGTTGATGTTACGGAGTACCGTTAAGCGCGATATTTTTGCCTGGAAGCGTGGGGAAACCGCATCGAGTGCAGGTCAAATTATGGCATTTAATGGGTTAACGGCTGAGAATTTGGCGAAGCGGGCGACTGAGTTAGTTGGTTAGAATTGAAGTGAATTAGGGCTTGCTGAATCACGATTGTAGAGACGCGCCATGGCGCGTCTCTACACAGTGGGGTGGGGTTGACTCCACTTTCCTCTACCTGAGATAGCACCACTAGCGTTAAACCGCCTTGGGTTTAAACCCAAGGCTAAAAGCGCAAGTCAGCTAAAGCTGACTGGATAAGAGTTTTAGTCTATTAAAATGGACTTGGGTTATTGGCTGATGCTGGGGCTGACAAAGGTGCAAGATCTCAGTTAAACCGCCTTGGGTTTAAACCCAAGGCTAAAAGTGGCTAATCCAACTATTGTAGATACCGACATACTGATTGATGCTGGTCGTGGTATTTCTGACGCCGTTACCTGTTTACAAAACTTGAAATCAAGTTCTAGCTTGGCGATTAGTATAGTCACACAAATGGAATTAATTGTCGGCTGTGCTAACAAGGCAGAGCTAAAAATACTAGACAATTTTATCACGCCGTTTGACGTTATTAAAATTGATCAGCACAAACGCCATTTATGGTAGGGGTACGGCAATGCCGTGCCCCTACAGGTAGCGCCTGTGCTTACCCAAAATAACAATGACGGTTCATATTGTGTAGATGTAATATTAAATTAGTTGGAGAAAGGCTACAGATATGACTTTAGCATCAAATGGAAAAGGGGCAATCATCCGTACAGAACGGGGACTGACTATCGTAGGTACACGCATCACCCTCTATGATGTAATGGATTTTTTGAAGGCTCACTATCCCCCTAAGTTGATCCGCGATAAATTTAACCTTACGGATGAGCAAATTAATGCGGCATTGTCTTATCTTGAAACCAATCGCACTCAAGTAGAAGCTGAATATCAAGACGTTCTCCAAACCAGAGTAGAAATTCGCCACTATTGGCAAGAGCGCAACCGCGAACACTTTGCCCTAATTGCCACAATGCCCCGTAAACCCGGTCAAGAAGCTTTATGGGCAAAGCTAGAGGAGCAAAAAGCCAAACGCGCCTCAAAATCGCCATGAATTTTCTGGTAGACTACAATCTTGATGGATATGCCCTGGTTTTTCTGGGAATTTTAACCAAAGGGGCTTGGCTAGAGTTTCTGTCTATCCAGTTTGTAACGTTTACAGAAGCTGGATTGTCAATGGATAGTAGCGATCGCCTTGTCTGGAGTTATGCTCAAGCTAACCAAATGATGATTCTCACAGCGAACCGGAATTGAGGCTGCGATATAATAACTCAATCTGCTTACTCTGAAAGAGATGTTATCTAAATTACGAGTTCAGCACTATAAGAGCCTATTTGATACCGAGGTTGATTTAGCGCCACTGACTGTTTTCATTGGACCTAACGGTTCGGGAAAGTCAAATATTTGTGAAGCTTTAGTGATCTGGTCTGATTTTTTTCAAAGGCTGATAAAAATCAGCGGTAATACAAAGATTACAGAAGTTTTCCATGAGTCTTTACTGACTGTAAGCAAAAACAAACAAAGTATTGAATCTAAATTCTGGCAAGGAAAATCAGATTATCTTTCATGGAGCGCAAGTACCCTTGATAAAATAGAAAATAATTATCATAAAAATAATATTGTAGGTATGTCATTTAATCTTGACTACAATAAACTCAATATTGCGATAAATATTACGGGCATAAATGCTAGTGTAACATCTCGAACTACCAATGAATTAAGAAACTTTGTAATTAATGTTCATCAATACCCAGATTCTCACCTTGGCCAGTCATTAAAAAAAGTTAGTATTTACGATTTCGCTCCAGTGAATTTATCGAGCAATATCCCATCAACCGGAACTATGGAAGGAACAGGACAGGGAATTGCTTATGCTCTAGTTGATATTTTGCACGCTAATCGTAAAAACTTTGATGAATTAGAGGAACGTTTAACCCGACTGGTTCCTAACATACAAAGAATAGCCTTACCTCGTGGAGAAAATCAAACCTTTTCACTAGAATTGATTGACCGATATTCAGAACACCACATACCTGCCTCTGACATATCAGATGGAACCCTGAGAATTCTAGCGTTCCTAACAGCGCTGTATCAAGAAGATACTCCAAGCATCATTTGTTTTGAGGAAATAGAGAATGGGGTTCATCCCTGGCTGTTGCACAAAATGATAGAACTATTAAAAATTGTTTCAACAGAGGGGATTACGGGTAAACCTGTGCAGATTTTAATCACAACGCATTCTCCTGTGCTGCTCAATTATGTCGAACCGGAGCAAGTCCGTGCTGTTGAACTCGATCACGAAGGTAAAACTCAAGTTCATAATTTGCCTACCGATTCTGTACGCTTCCAAAAAGCCTTGGAAGCTTACGATGGAGCGTTAGGAGAACTTTGGTTTACGAATGTGTTTGGAGGTAATCCGGAATGAATCGTCCGATTCGTATTGGGCTAATTGCTGAAGGTGAAGCCGAACTCGGACTGAGTATTCCTTATATTAAACCAGAAGACGGTGGCAAAGTTATTGAAAGGAAAAAAGAGGGAGCGCTCCACACTTTAATTCGGCGAGAGCTAAAAAATATCGGATTATCTGATTGTGATTTTGTTCACCGACACCCATCATTGAAGGAGAGAGGGGTAAAGTTACGAACTGGACATTCCGTTCTAGATCGAAAATATTTAGCCCAGCTAGTTATCGCATGGAAACCAGAGGAAATCGATATGATCCTGATTGTGGTTGATGCGGATGATAAATTATCTCAAAGACAGGATAACTTAGAGCGTGCTTTAAGTACAATTCGCGACAATCACTTAGATGTAAACGATCAACCAATCAGCGATCGCAGTGCTGAAGGTTTAGCGATTAAAAATTTTGAGACGTGGTTGCTAGCTGACACTCAGACTGTGGCAACGGTGTTAGGTGTGGAGATTCAACCTCTTGAGAATTTAGAAAATTTGGACGATACAAAAGAGCGTTTGGATAAAGCGATTGCCGAATCCACCTATCTTCCCGAAGCAAGTGGCAATCAACGTCCGCTTCAAATCCGATGGAACTTAGCTAATCAGATTGATTTAGAGACTATTAAAACTTGTTGTCCGACTGGATATGCTACTTTTGTACAACATTTAATAGCAGTAGCCAAAAGGGTTAGGGATGTGAACACAAATCCGGAGCCAGAAAGGTGAGCAGTTGCCCACCTTTATTTTTGTTAAGAATCACGCGATCGCTCCATTCAGAATGACATACTCCGACTGTGTGAAGTATACACCCAAATGTAGGGGCGCAAGGCTTGCGCCCTTGCGGATGTACCGCATCATCCCAAAAATTGCTATATTTAAGTCAATCATTACCACGGATTGATCATGTTCAAAGAAAAGGAGATAAAATTGAGTTGGAAATCCTTGATTTAATTTTTCTAAACAGTATTGTTGAAAAACTTGCTCCAAAGTATGGATTTCAGTTACTGGGATATGGCGAGAGCGTCAAGATTTAGCTAATAGTACGGCTTGGGTGCTTATTGTTCGAGAAAACGAGTGGTTAAAATCCCGTGGTTAATCCAACTATTGTAGATATATAATCAATGTTAGAAAGGTTAGAACTCCATAATTTTAAAAGCCATCAATCTACACAAATTAGTTTTGATCGTTCCCGTTTACATGCTATTGTCGGGCAAAACAGTGCTGGAAAAACATCAGTACTGCAAGCGTTGCATTATCTCAGTCGATTGGCTGGCTCAGAATTTAAATATATCTTCCAGCAGGAAAGATCACCTCAATTTATTACAACGACAGGCAAAAAAAATATGTCGGTTATTGCCAGCGGTTTTTGGGGATATAACAAGCGGCAAGATTGGCAAGCATCCTATAGCTGGACACAAGAAAAGCCTGATTATTGGTATCCAAAGGCATCGTGGAAAGTAGATGACAAACTCGATAACTGTGAGGGATGGCAAAGCTCACTAAAAGATGCGGAATATCCCATTCCTCAGTCTCTCAGACATACAGTTTATCTTAAGCTAATAGCCAGTAATCTTGCCAAAGCAGCGTACAGTGATGAAATTACACCGCGAGTTGAGTACGATGGTTCGGGACTAGCGCCGACTCTGGACTTTCTGCGTAATGAGAATCCTGATAACTTTCAAGCTTTAGAGGAAAGGTTAAGGCAAATTGTACCCGGTATACGCAAGGTAGGCGTCAAGCGAGCAAAGGTTTTTGTCAATCGCCAGCGTTCCCTTGAAGTCAATGGTAAATTTATTCCTTATGAAGAAACTCAAGAACTTACCGGACAAGAAGTCGTACTTGATATGAATAGTGGTGAGCGTATACCAGCCCATTCCGTTAGCGAAGGAACAATGCTTATCCTAGGATTACTGGCTGTGCTGATGAATCCTAATCAACCCAATTTGGTTTTACTCGATGATATTGAACAGGGACTTCATCCCAAAGCCCAACGGGAATTGATGACGGTTTTTAAGGAAATTATTCAAGACAACCCCAATTTGCAAATTATCTTTTCGACTCACTCTCCCTATATCATTGATGAACTGGTTCCTGCTCAAGTACATGTTTTAAATAATACCGATTCCGGCTTCACCGTCTCCAAGCGGTTAGATGAACATCCTGATGTGGAATGGGCAAAACAAACGTTAACAACGGGTGAGTTTTGGGATGCTGAGGGCGAAGATTGGGTTGTTGCAGGAGAAGGAAGTGATTGAGTTTATTGTTATCGTGGAAAGTGGTGCAGATGCACGAACGGCTACCAAATTAGCTGAACGTGTTCTGGTTGAGAAAGTAGATTGGTTAGATGAGGATAATCTTCAGTATTTTTTCCAGTGGAGTGGATTACAAAATGGGACACAACATTCCTGCTGGAGTGACATTGGTAAAATTATTGACGAGGCAAAAGAACAACTGAGATTTAAACCGCCACGATTTCTGGGTCATGATAGCAAGGGTGAACCGTTAAAAGCTGATGGGGCAATATCTGTAAAAGTCCTGAATTTGGTTCGTTTCCTGCAAAGAACGCGACAGATTAAGGCGGTTCTCTTTATCCGTGATTTAGATAATCAACCAGAGCGCCGCCAGGGGCTTGAACAAGCACGCTTAGAACAGGTTAATCGACAACCTTTCTTGGAAATTATTATTGGTACAGCGAATCCAAAACGTGAGGCATGGGTTTTGAATGGATTTGTTCCCTTGAATCAACGGGAAAAACAAATTTTAGCAGAGATAAAAACTAGATTAACGTTTGACCCTTGTACGGAATCACACAGATTACGCTCTACTTCACTGCAAGAACCTGATCGAATGAGAAATGCGAAAGTCATAGTTGAACAGCTAACGGACGGAGATATGAGACGCGAACAGCAGTGTTGGGAAGATACAGACTTAGAACTTCTGCGCGAAAGAGGTATTCATACAGGTTTGGTAGACTATATCGGTGAAGTTGAGCAACGATTACCCGCTCTAATTCAATAGACACTAAAACTTGTCTGGATTGGCTTAATTATTACTAAGCATTTGTGTACTCACCCGAAAAGTTTAAATTTACTATGACTATACAACTTACAGAACAACTCAACCCAGTTAACGACCAGTATTTTATCCTACCCGGACGTTATAATTGGCAGCAATTCAAGGCAATTCAAGCCGTGATGCAAGATGTGCCTGGATTAAAATTAACTTATCTGGATGGGTGTGTGGAGTTCATGACGACAGGTGAAGACCATGAAATGATTAAAAAATTTCTAGCGATTCTCATAGAAGCCTATTTATTTGAAAAGGGGATTCGATTTATACCGATTGGCAATGCAACTCGTGAAGCAGAAACGAAAGGTGCTTCCTTTGCTCCCGATGAGTCTTACTATATTGGCACAAAGAAAGACCATCCTGATCTGGCAATTGAAGTGGCTCTCACCAGTGGCGGAACGGATAAACTCAAAAAGTACAAGCGATTTGAAATTCCTGAAGTTTGGTTTTGGCAAAAGAATAAGATTTTAATCTACCGTTTTCGGCAAAATGACTATGAGCAAGTTGAGCGCAGTGAGTTTCTACCTAACTTGGATTTAGAGTTGCTGGTGCGCTGTGTGTTAATGTCTGATATAGTTGAGGCGAGAATGGCGTTTATTAATGGGATACGAAAGTCGTAATTTCCGGGTTAATCTCATGTTAAATTACCCCCTTTCTCCACGGCGATTGAAATCGCTGCTACACAAACAAAGTCCGCCTGCGCGGACTGGGTTATAAGGGGGGTAGCTAACCCGGATTTATTATGACATTGCGGTTTCCGTGATCACGGTTATGGAATTGCGCTATGGCTTACAACTCAACCCTCAACGCGCCCAGAAAATTGAACCCGTTTTAACGGGTTTTAGCTTTTAGCCCTAACTTTAGTTAAGGGCTTAAGTTAACTACTCTAGCGATACGATTATGGCGCTAAAGCGCAACTACAAGCTTTAAATTCCATGGCTTTTGCCAATCACCCAATGACGACGAAAGAAACGAGCCAGCGCTGATTCTTCTAGGGGTAAGTAAATTGGACGCCCATGGGGACAGGTGCGGGGATGGCGGGTCATTTTCCATTGATTTAATAATGTCTGCATTTGGTCTAAGTTTAAGGGTGTGCCATTGCGAATTGCACTGCGACAAGCTGTGGCAACTTGTGCGTTTTGTAAGTCTCCACCTAAACTGAGTTCTAATAGGGCATCAGCACAGTCATCTCGCTGATGTAGTAGGGCGGGTGCGTTGCGAACAGCCCACATTTGATCACCAAAGGGTTCTATTTCTAAGCCAATCCGTTGCAGTTGTTCGAGTTGAACGGGGGTTAAATGGTTGAGAATTACGGGCGGTTCTAGGGGAACAAGTTGCCAGCGATCGCACAATTGTTCGTACAAGACTCGCTCATGAGCAATATGCTGCTCAATTAACCACATTCCTGTATCATGTTCTGCCAGAATATACATGTTACGTACTTGGGCAACGGCTTTTAATTCCACTAAGCCAATATCCGAAGGATTACGCTCCTGTTTTGGTGACTCATCTAGGTGATAGACACCCTTTTTTGCCGAGGCTGTCAGTAATTTGCCGACACGATGGGATTGAGAGGCGGTGTCAAAATTTTCCGCCCCAATCCGCAAGGCTTGTTCAATGGCTTGGCTAATCTGTTCTTGCCAATAGGAAAGGGAATGCAGATAAATCTCGGCTTTGGCGGGATGACGATTCCAATCAATTTGGCTGGGGCAAATTTGTAGGTGAATAAAACAAATCGGATAGCGATCGCGCGGTAAGGTTTTCGCCATGGCGGTGAGAATCGTCTGTTCCAATTCTGGCGATCGCACTAACCGTCCATTTGTGGCTACTTTAACCCAATCTGGGCGGCGACGGTGACAGCGATCTGGCAATCCTAACACTAAGGAGAGTTTAGAGTGGTAACCCTTCGCTTCGCTCAAGGGCATGGTTTTAGGTAAGTAGGGGCGGGTTTCACTACTATCGTTTTTTGTCACCTTGATGTTACTAAACCCGCCCTCATCTCCCCATCTCCCTGTCTCCCCAGCTTCTCTACTCCCCTCCTCTGGTGTGGGAACATCTAGGGTTAATTGCTGCAAATCATGCACGCGCACTTGTTTGAGGAGTTGCGGGATGATCTGTTGAGCCGTTTGACCTGGACTAATTGTAAACCAGGAGCGATCGCTTTGCTGAACTTGCCAAGTCACCGATGGATGGCAAAGCGCTATATTATGTATCGTGGCTTGGATTATGCGTTGTTGTTGGCTTCTCGACGGTAATCCCTGACGACGCAGACGCCACTTGCCAAATAGATTCGAGACAGTCACCACCGTACCTGGCGCGATCGCAACCGCTTCTGTTTCTTCTGCTTCCCCCTGGGTATTATACGTACAGCGCCATCCCTCAAAACCTGTCAGTCGGCTGCATATCTCTAATTCAGCTAACGCTGCAATACTATGCAAGGCTTCACCGCGAAATCCCAAACTGGTAATCTTGTATAAATCATCGCAACTTTGAATTTTGCTGGTACTGTGTGCTGATGCAGCTTGTTGTAAATCTGTCAAGTCCATACCCGTGCCATTATCTGCCACGCGCACGCGCCACAAATCAAACCATACAGCCACAGCGATGCGTGTCGCCCCAGCATCCAAAGCATTTTCCACCAATTCTCGTACTACAGCGGCTAAGGAATCAATCACCTCGCCAGCCGCAATTAAGTTAACAACCTCCGTCGGTAGGGTTTGAATCGAACCAGTCATAGTTTGCAGTAGGGGCGGGGTTAGCACTGTTGCGTTTCGCTGTTGATGATAACGTTTTCTCAAAACCAGCCCTGTAAACACTGATTTCACGGATTTATAGCAACGGTAGCGGTGGAAACACTGATTTCACAGATTTATAGAAACGGTAGCGGTGGGCTGTCACAGGTTAGTCACACTGATTTCACGGATTTACGGTAGCGGTGGAAACACTGATTTCACAGATTTATCGAAACGGTAGTGGTGGGCTCTCACAGGTTAATCACACTGATTTCACGGATTTACGATAGTGGTGGAGTGTCAGAGGTTAGTCGCACTGATTTCACAGAGGCGTTGTCAATGAACAAAAGATGATTAGATTGTCGGGGAGATTATTAACTTGTCTGTGTTAATCTGTGTCATTTAATCGTGAGACTTCTGGAGAGTGTCATTCAATCTGTGTAATCTGTGTTTCGGAGAAGCTCTAATTTATTTTTTTCTCCCCCTGCTCCCCCTGCTCCCTCTGCTCCCCCTGCTCCCTCTGCTCCCTCTGCTCCCCCTGCTCCCCCTGCTCCCCCTGCTCCCCCTGCTCCCCCTGCTTCCCCTGCTCCCTCTGCTCCCCCAGCTCCCCCAGCTCCCCCAGCTCCCCCAGCTCCCCCTGCTCCCCTTGCTCCCCTTGCTCCCCCAGCTCCCTCTGCTCCCTCTGCTCCCTCTGCTCCCTCTGCTCCCCCAGCTTCCCCAGCTCCCCCTGCTCCCCCATCTCCTAGGGGTAACGTAACTTTAAACGTTGTACCCACACCCACTTCACTGTGAACCGCCAATTTCCCCCCATGTAAATCAACCGATTTTTTGACAATGGATAAACCTAATCCTGTTCCCTGAATATTGCCCACATTTTTAGCCCGATGAAAAGACTCGAAAAGTCGCTTTTGATCCTCTGGAGGAATACCAATTCCTTGGTCTTTAATTTCAAAAAGAACCTCCTGTTTTCGACAGTGACAGTTAAACTGCACGGTAGAACCTGGTGGTGAATACTTTACCGCATTTGTCAGCAAATTGGTCAAAATATGCCGCAGGAGCTTTTCATCCATGCAAGCCTTGCTCACCCTACCCGGATCAACGAATCTGATTTTATGCTGCTTACCGATACCCAGTTCAATGTCTTCAACTAAATCTCTGCATAACTGGTTTAAATTTAAGGGTTGAGGATTAAATTCCAATTTCCCTGATTCCGCTTTGTTGACAATCAACACATCATCTAACAGGGTTGTCATGCGGTTCACTGAGTCTTTAATTCGATTAAAGTGTTTGAGCTTTTTCTCCTCCGCCCAATTACTACTATACTGTTCCAGTAATTCTGTCGAGGAATAAACCGCCGTTAAGGGAACCCGGAATTCATGACTCGTCATGGAAATAAAGCGAGATTTCAGTTCCGTAAGTTCTTTTTCTCGCTCTAGTGCTTGAAGCATTTCCGCTTCCAAAAGTTTACGCTGGGTCAAATCTCGACCGACATAGACGAAATTAAGTGAACCTTCTAGATCAGTTATCAGAGCCGAACAAGAAAACGCTACAGCCACGGTTTCACCCTGTTTAGTCAGGCAATTTAATTCGATGTCCTGAAATGTCGAACTATCCGGTGATAAATGACTTAAGTTATTTAAAAAGTCTTGATTTTTAATAATTTTGGTAATCGGTTGCCCCACTAATTCGTCTATCTTGTATCCAAATAGAGTTTGTGCGGCACGGTTTGCCGTTTTGATGTCTCCTGAAGCTGTAGTGACTAATAGGGTATCAGCCATTGAACTGATAATTTTATCAATATAATTTTTAGAATGAGTTAGCGCACTTAATAACAGATTAGTTTCATTTGATTTTTGAATTAATTTTTGCTGTAACCTCATCTGTTCAGTGACATCCTTAAATAAAAGGATTAAATAATTTTCATTATCATCTTGATAGTGACAAATATGTAAATCAAAATAAAAAGGAGAATCAGTCGCTTTAGCTGTGTGATTCTGATCAGCTCGAACAATCCCTGCTAACTGGAAACTCATCTGCCGTCCTGCCAAAATGTCTATCATCACCCCTTCCATACCGACTAATTCCGGAAAGGCTAAGCGGACATCTTCGCCTAATTTTAAATCTTGAGGAGATTCCGCAAAATTAGGAACACCGTCAGACAACTCTTGAACGAGTAACTCGTGATCAAGGGTGAGATACTCGTAGTCGGGTGCTAATAGTTTTAAGCGGGACGGCATACAAATTCTAAGCCTTTAATATCTGAGCAGCAAGTTGTTGAAAAATTTCATCGACATAAGCACCTGTTTTCGCTGAGGTTTGATAAAGTCCGGCTTCGGGATTCAAGTCTTTATCCTGAACGATTTGAACCAGTTGGTTCAGTTTTTCGGGTTCGACTAAATCCGATTTATTTAAGGCAATGGCAATTTTGCCTTTAGGATTAACCGATAGAAACAGGTTAACGTGTTCATCTAATCGCTCAACGGTTTCCAGGCGGCTGACATCAGCCACGACGATGACACCACTCGCACCCTGTAAGTAACTGGGAGCGATGGATTTAAATTTAGTATGTCCTTCCAAGTCCCAGATGAGCAACTGTAAATTTACGGATTCTAGGGTTTTCCGGGAGATCTTCACACCGACGGTGGATAGATACTGATCGCTAAACTGGCGTTCGACGAAGCGGCGAATTAGGCTGGTTTTGCCTACGCCAAAGTCACCGACGAGACAAATTTTCTTGGATATTTTAGCCATTGGTTATTGGTCATTGGTCATTTGTCATTGGTCATTGGTCATTGGTCATTGGTCATTGGTCATTTGTCATTTGTCATTGGTCATTGGTTCGGGGTAATCCTTCTTACTGTTCCCTGTGACACACCGAGCGAAGTCGAGGTGTTCCCCTTTCCCTTGTCCTCATGTTTAACTTTAATTATGTCCGACTACTTATGCTTTTAACGTGCGATCGCCTCAAATTCGACGAATCGGCTGTACTGATGGGGTTCATCAGCATACACGCCTGTGGGGGGTTTGGTGGTTCCGGACACTTCTAAGCGTCTCGCATCAATTCCTTGACGCACCAGTACCTCAGCCACGGCTTTTGCCCGTTCTAAGGCTAATTCCTGATTTTCTAAGGGTGTACCACTGGGATCACTATGACCAATGACTCGCAGTGACTGGTTGGGGTAATCGTTGAGGAATGCGGTCAAGGCGTCCATTTTGGCTTGTTCTGACGCTTTTAATTCGGCGGAATTGAGATCGAAGTAGATGCGAGAGGCTAAGGCTAGAGGTTGTAGTTGCACGGTGTTGGTTACAGAGTCCACTCCCGGAATTTCTTCTAACGCCTCGGTAATTTTTTGGGCATCTTTGACCTGAATCACACTCCCTTCTACGGTAACTTGACCCTCTTGAAAATTCGTCCAAATTGCTAAACGTTCGGTTTGATTGAGAATAGCGGTGACACGCTCAACCTCGGCGGCGACTTCGACGGGATCGGGGGGAACCTTGATGGCAATGATATCATTGTCTATCTCACCATTGGGTACAGTGGTTTGGGCAATTTGTCCCGCTTTTTCGACGAGATATTGATTCGGTAATTTGCCGGATAGAGTAATCGTATCGCCTTGTGCCTCCACATTTAACCGATAAACAGCCAGTTCTGGATCAGATGCTAAAGCCACAGCGGTTTCTTCCTCAAACTGCTGATTGACACCACTGCGATGCAGATGAATACCCCAAGGAATAAAAATCAGACCCAATACAGCAGCACAAAGGCTTAACAAAGCGACAGGAACTTTACGCGGCGAGGTTTCGGATTTGGGATTAACGATGGTTAATGATTCCAGAAGGGAGGGGATTTGTTCCGGTACATTATCTGGATCACCATCAAATGATTCGATCGCCTTGCCATGGCGAAGAACGATGGTACCCAAAGCCGAGCGCATTTTGTCGATAAATGACTGAGGGGGATCGCCTTGTGTCACTACGGCGAGATAACAGTATCCAGCGACTTCTAAGAGAATGTCACAATGTCCATATTCGATGCGATCCAGTTCTGAGATTTCACCGGATTGCATAATACAATCATTGACAAAACTGCGAATGGCGGTCAGCATCCCCGCCACCATATCTGACTCTAATTGTTGTTTGCCAAAGGGTTGGACTTCCGCAATCACTAATCCTGATGCTTTGTGAATCAGAAACATTGCTTGGATGGTAAACGGCATCGACTCTTTAAATATGAGTTCTGCCTCAGATATTCCCTGGCTTCTCGCCCGAATTTTGCGACTAATTCCCTCCGGACTTAGGGAGTTTTCCACTTTCTGATCAATCGCCCGCATCGCTTCGGACAAATATTTATAGAATGTCCCGCCCATGACTGGATAAAGGGCGTCTACCATCGTATCCCGTTCAATCTCTATTTGTTCTTTAATCGCCGCACTCATTTCCGGGGCAATTGCTCGGGCAAATTCACCGGGGTTGCTGAGAATTTGATAGTTAACGGCAGAGGGAATAATCGGTGCTAAGGCGGAACAGATGCCCTCTTTATCCTCTTTGGTTTTCGCCTCGATCATCTCATCCACAATGGGCGCGATCGCACTTGCCATTTCTTCTCTCGCTTCAGCAATTTTCATGCTTAAAATTTGAGTAATTAATGGCAGCATTAATTTAATTAAGTTACTCGGATCATAAATTTGACTTTCTAAAGAGGAAAATTTTTCTTTGAGCAGTTCAATCCCTTCTTGCGAATCGAGAATATCGGGTGTTAGTAGTAATTTCTGCAATCGTTCAAATTCATCCTCAATATTGGCATCATAAGCGGCGAGGGATTCCTGGCTCTGGTTTTCAGGTATATGTTGAAGCTGATATGAGGATTCGGCTGACTGTTCAAATTCCTCAGTTGTTGACTGATCAGATTCGCTTAACTGGGATGAGTATAGTCCATTTTCTGTTGACTCTAATGGTGATTGATTTAACTCTCCTAGTGCTGTTAAAAGTTGATCGGAAATTAAATGTTTGCTGGAGTCGGTAGATTGTTCAGACACGGTTTCAGGTGAGGTAGGGTTTAACTGAGATTGATGCAAGGGGTTCAAGTTTTGAGTGGAGGATGGAGCAGGAGTTGCATGGTTAAATGATGATTTATTTTCCCCATTTGATAAACCCTCTAATGCTGTTTGAGTCTGCTCTGAATCGAAATTATCTGTGGAATTTGGCTGTGATTCCTCTAGATGAGTTGTACTTTTCACGGGATCTGAAAAACCTTTCTCCAAACCTCTCTCCTGCTCTTGAGAGGGCTTTGAATTTGGGGGGGTTAGGTCTGGCGTTGATTTTTCCAGATGGCGTGAAGAGTCTGCTAGATTAGTAAAATCTGACTTATCGTTGGATTCTGGCGATTGAGGTAAGGTTTCTGGAGGTTCCTCTGTCACAAATGTGTTGGTCGATTTTTTCGGTAAGGAAGGCTCCAACGACTGTTCTGATTTTGACGTTGGAATAGAGGATGAAATTGGGGAATGGGAAATTTGATCTGTTTCTTTGGCGTGAGGATTGATCGATTCATCCTCCAGACTACTCGAATCGGCTTTAATTGTATCTTCCGTTACTTCCAGAGGTTCCACCGGAACGTCTTTACCCGCTTCTACAACTTCCTGTTGTTTTAACTGATCAGTATGAGATTTACCCTGAGTTTCCCCGTTCTTCTGAGCGGAAGACATTTCTGGTGCTGTGGCTTCAGTCGAGTTAGGATCTTGTAAATCCATCAATAAATCCAGCAAGCCTTCTAGCTGGGATATGGCAGATCCCTTTTTTTCTGGTAAAGCCATAATTTGATCCTGCCTTATTCTATATCGGCACCGAGTTTTGTAAATGCCAAATTGAGTCAAAGTTAGCATTTGACCCAATTCTAATCCTATTCATCTAGGACATCCACTACATTGCTAGCTTTGAGCCAACATTTTGCTGAACGTTGGGACTAATAACCAGCCACTTGAGTGAATGACAGCAATTTATTTATCATCCCTTATCTTACTGTGAAAGGGGACCTGCTTCTAAAAGCCGAACATCAACATCCACATCACTACCCGCTGCTTCTTTCAGCTCAGGAGCAAACTCCGTTCCTTTAATTCTTAATCCCAATTCAAACAAAATATCTGCCATATCATCTTTAGCCACTTTGCCATCATTAATTAGGGAAAAGCGCCGTTCGAGTTCTTCAAAAACATACGATCTCAGGCTTCTAATATCTTCTTGGAGTTTTTCGCGAGTTTCTGAGAGTTCGTTATGCAAATTATTAGTTTGTTTTTCTAAACTATTATCCAGGGATTCCAGATTTCCGGAAAACTTTTTGTTGACCATATCGATGGTTTGCCGAATCTCTGAATTGTCGTTTTGAACCGTCATATTCAACGACTTCAGTTTTTTCTCCAGGGAATCTACGGCGGCTCGTAGCTCTGTCGCATAGACAGTCTTGGTTTGCTCGATGCGATCGCGCATTTCTTGCTGGATCAATGCCAGGTTCGATTCAATTTTGTCAATTCGGCTATCGTACTCTCGGAGTTGAGCGCCGAAGATGATATCTCGGATCTGGTCAATATTGCCCAAGCGCTCGCGCATTTGTTCTTTACTGATTTCTGCCATACTTTTCCCTCTCACTGGGTTAAACGTCTGGTTGGCTCAACTTGATAGGTTGGTGGTAAATATCCTCCGATCAGGGGGTGACACTACTATAACACTGCTGTTGGCGCTAAAAGATAAGTCAGAATCTTTCAAGTTAGAGTCTTTCCCACCGAGTCAGTTGTTGGATTGATGCACTGTTTTATTGCCGTCCCTATTTTTATCGAGTTTACCGATTGTTTTCTTAGATTACCAATTCAGCTAGAAATACTTGACAAATTTAGCTTGATGTGAGAATAAGGGGTACGACATGTCGTACCCCTACGGATGGTGTATTTTAGTGGATCAATTTCGAGTGACTACGGTTGTGCCGAAGATAAGGGTACATCAACAGGCGTATTCTGAGATGCGAGTGACTCACCCACCAGATTGCTAAGTCCCGCCGCGTTCAACAGCTTGACCCACTGATTCGCCACCTCCGAATCACTCGGATAATTGCGGCGCAGTTCAATAAGCTGTGCTAGAGTATCTTGCCACAGTTGTGCTTCAGCATAGAGTTCCACTTTTTTTGTCGGGGATGCCTGCGCTAACTGAGTTTCTAGGGTAGGAGCGATCGCTACCCGTCTTACCCATCCTTCAACCACCAGATCATTAGAGCGTTCGTCCTCAGGCGGACAGAGAATCGAGAACGTCCAACGATAATCCTCACCCACCGCCAAGGGTGATAAGCTAACGTCCTGAGGTAGATTTAATGTGATGATTCCTGACTTGCCATTGGTACGGAATCGGCTTTGATAAACAAGATTTCCCTCACTATCCTCCAGAACAAACTCCACAGGTAAGGGTGTACTGGGATCGGGTGAGGCTGGTAGGTAGACAAAAAAGCTGGGATAAGCCGCAACCGTTGTACCAAAGCGATCGCTTGGCATTAAAGCCGTTAACGGTTTACCGACAACAGGGCAATTAACTCCAGAACTTCGGGTTGCTCCTCCTTCGACACGATTCGCCGAGCCAATTCCCCTTGGCGGTTCATATTTGTTAGTTGTCCAGGTTTGGGGGATTCCCTGAGCCTGGAGAATTTGGGGGCTGTGGATCAGGGCAAACCCTGCGGCAAATAGCGCCAGTTTGACCCCAACAGCCAAAGAAAATCGATAAAAAGGACGTCGCTTATGTACCATGACAGTGACTCAGTGATTAGTTCGGATTGGTTCTGGCACCCTGAGCTACTGGTTCTTCGACAATTTGCTCGAGTTCGACTGAACGGAGCAATTGGCTCCACGCCGCCTTCAAACCCTGATCATTGGGGCGAGCGCGACGTAGTTCCACTAAGGTATTCAACGTTTCATACCAAAGTCGCTCACTGGCGTAGATAGCCACTCGCTGTTCCGGCGTTGCTTGTTGGATGCGGCGTACCAGATTGGGATCAGGTTCCACGCGCTCGAACGCACCATCGACATATACATCACCGGATGGTTCTTGAGTATTACAAATCAGTCTTAACGTCCACTTATATGTCTGATCAGTCTCTGGAGGAAGGACACTACTTTCTAAGTTAGGCAACGTTAAGTTCATAATACCGGGAGCGCCGACAACATATTGTTTGTCATCTCCCTGAGAATCTTGTCCGGTGTAATGGGCGAAAGCATACTTCGTCGCATAAATTTCCTCACCCTTGGCATTACGTACCGTCAACTCTACTCCCCAAGCTGTGTTTTCCGGTAGATACCAAGAGAGAGTAGGATACTCAGCGATGGTTTTGCCAACACCAGACTCAGGAACCAATGCGATCGGAACTTGACCGGGTTTAGGGTTTGCAATACAAGGTCCTCTTGTACCACCACCTTCTCTATTACCTGGAATTGCTGGACCTTGACTGTCTGGCGGCGTGAATTCCCATTCTGTGGGGATATCACGGCTGAGGGGTGAACCCCCTAACTGGGCTTGTACCCCAGCGGGAACATTAGCCACAAGTCCTAGGGTTAGCGCTAAAGCGACTGTAAAACGGGATGAATGGGTAAACCAAGCCATAATAATTTAGAACTCCTTCTTAATCAGAGTCTTTCAAAGTTTTTGGAAAAATCTGTCTGAGCAGACACTTAACCTTCCTACAAGAGGGATGATCATTGCAGAATTGTCAGGGTTCTCGCCGAATAATTTGCCTGAATAGTTCTATTCTAGCTTGAGATAGGGAGTGAACTGAAACCTGGGATTGCACTTTTATCTGAATCTTTATGTTAGTTTTTCCCTATCTTTGCATTGGTTGTTTTATTCAATAGAACTAGCTCCTGAGTTAGACAACGATTCAGTTAAAGCAGCACTCCTATCTGGATTTAATTGCTCAGAAAGACTTTGTAAGCCAACTGAGTGCAATAACTTGTTCCACGCGGTTTGCACGTTGCGATCATTGGGAAAATCCTGATGGAGTTCTACCAAGGTGTCTAACGTGTCATACCAGAGCAATTCCTGGGCATAGAGTGCCACTCGTTCTTGAGGAGTTGCCTGTTGAGTCCGCATTTTTAGCGTTAGACTCGGTTCAACTCGCTTAATCCCACCGCCCACAACCATATCTGCTGAACGATCCAGGGGATTGCAAACCAATGCTAATTGCCAGTAATAGAGCTGATTCGTTTTCAGGGGAGCAAGATTAGCAGAAGTAGGAATCGCTAAACTCATAATTCTCGGCATCTGTATTTCCCCTGTCGCCGACTGCTCCAAGGAATACTTAACCCGGTAAATTTCTTCATCATTAGCATTGTTCAGTACAAACTCGACTGCCGATGCTGTTGTTGATGGCATATACCAGAATAATTTGGGATATTCCTCTAGGGTTTTGCCGATCAATGATTCTGGAACTAGGGCAATTAGTGATTGATTATTCGGCGTACAATTCTCTGGACCTCGCGTTCCACCAGCTTCTCGATTCACGGGAATCGGCTTTTGCGTTGAACCTTCTGGAGTTCTGAATTCCCACTGAGTCGGTAGTTCAGCACCCAGAGAGGTAGTCCTAATCGGGGTTGGCACTTGAGCGACTAGCTTGGTGGCTAGTCCTAGCATCAAAGCTATGGTTAAGAATGTTAGGTGTGATAAGCGGGTGAAACAAGCCATAATTCAGATATATGCTCGTAGAACCGAGTCTTTAGTATATAGATGTTAGAGCAGAAGCCAAGGTTCCAGACCCAGGTTAGTTTCTGTCAGACATAATCACCTTTTTGGCTCAGGCAAGCATCTACCTTAAGGGAAATGTTGCTGAATTAAGAGTTTGTCGTAAACGCTGCAAGTCATGCTAGCTCACTTTTAGTCTGACTACGACCCCTGGTTATATCAGTACCATTGTCTTAAGTTGTTAATATTTTAACGTTAGACATGGGTAATCCCGGAACGTTGTTTCCACTCTTATCTAAATCTTCATCACTATTAAAGCCAATTCCTGATTTCCATGCTTCTATCGCCTGAAAATTTAAATCTTTTGTAAAGATATAGCTATTCTCACTTGAGTGAAATACATGAATTCCTGGGAGATGGGGAATTCGCCCTTGTCCTCCAAGGCGGTAAGTCCAAGGGCGCTGCCCTAGAAGCAGGGGGAACAGAAATTAGAGCTTAGCCGAGTAGAATCATATCTAACCCGACAGACTTTAGTAGTTTGTCCCAAGCCGCAATCACAGCCGGATCATTCGGGCGATCGCGCTGGAGTTTCACCAACGTCCCTAATGCTTCATACCACAGTCGTTCCTTTGCGTAAAGTACCACACGCTCCTCAGGTGGTGCTTGCTGTAAGCGACGGCTTAGGGTAGGGTCAATTGACACTCGCCGGATTGTGCCTGCCATATAAACATCACCGGATAGATCATTGGGGTTACAGATTATTCTTACAGTCCAGTCATACTTCTGATCCTCTTTCAGTGGCAGAGAGCTACCCGTTAATCTCGGTATGGTTAAACTGAGTATACCGGGCGTGCCAACGACCAATTGGTCATCTTGTCCCTGATAATCGTTGGAGGTGCCACGGGCAAAGGCATACTTGGTCGAGTAAATTTCCCGATTATCACTATCTGTTAACTTAAACTCCATGCCCCAAGCCCTTGTCCGGGGTAGATACCAAAAGATAGTGGGATACTCCGCCAGTGTTTGTCCCATACCAGACGCGGGTACTAAGGCAATGGGATAACTGCTGAGGCAACCCGCAAACGGTAAATTGCTGCTATCTTGTAGACCTGAATCACCAGAATTAGGCAGTGGCGCGGATTCCCATTGATCAGGTAACTGAGAACTGATCGAGGCATTGCTTAACTGCGCTTGTACCCGAACTGGCTCTTTCAGGCTCAACCCCACGATTAACAGCAATGTTACTAAAACGGTTATGGCTAGTTTGTGTGGAAAAAAACGGATGAGTTTCATAATAAATACATACAAAACTATTTTTGTCAATAAAATTATTGAATGAAAACGGCTACCCAATAACAACCAATGTTCAAAGGTGCGATCGCACATTTAAAATATTGCAGATGCACACCCGGAGCATCCGCCTAAATGAGAAGGGTATTGACACCACCTGAGTATAGATGGCGACGCTGAAATCTAAATCTTGATATAGACTGATCATGATTCCTAATCCTGATTCCTCTGTGTCACCTAAATTGAAATCGTTCCACACCATTCGACCGATTGGGGCGGCTGCCCTACAGGGTATTGCTTTTTGGGGAGAAAAATTGATTGCCATCGATACCACGAGTGGCTATCTGTTGCAAATCAACCCCCAAACTGACGATACCAAAATTTTGAATTCCTCGCCGGATCTCGATTTTGCCGATGCGACGGGTTTAGCCGTCGTGGGGGATACGCTGTGGTTGACGCGGAAAGAAAGTGTATACTATTGCCAACTCAACGGCGATCTTCAGCTTCAGCATTTCCTGACATTACCCTACACCGCCAATGGTGTTGCACTCAAGGACTCGACGGTCTATATCACCTGTCAAAAAATGGGGTATATTCTGATTTACAGTCGGGATACTGGGCAGGAGATTACCCGCTTATATGCCCCAGGAATTGGCATGGAGAACATTACGGTGCGGGATGAGGAACTTTGGCTCTCGGATCAGGAAGAACAGACGGTCTATTGTCTTGATCGCGCCACAGGAAACATTATCTTCAGCGTCTTAACTCCTTTTGAGAATCCCACGGGTTTAACCTTCTACCGAAACCCACAAACAAATCAGGAGATTCTCTATGTCGCCTATGCAAGCGAAGAACCCTACATCCGCGATAATCCCAACGCTCAACCCAACCACGAACTACAGTATCGCGATCGCACGTTTATTCATCCCCTCTCCTTTCACTACAATGCCGAGGAACGCTATGCCCTCTCCAATGGCTATTTAATAGAAATGTCTTACGTCGAGGAACTGTCCCCCCTAGAGGACGTAGCCCTTCAGGACGTAGAATGGCGCATCGCCTTACCCTCAGAAACCGCACGCCAAAAAATCCGCGCCATTGAAGCCGTTGGGATTCCCTTCACCGAAGAAATCCAAGGCAATCAGCGGGTAGCGGTGTTTAAATTTGATCACCTCGCCCCCGGAGAACGGCATTTATTTGGCTGGAAGGCGCTTCTAGAAGTTTGGAGTATCAAATATCGGATTACACCCAGAGATTTAGAAAATACGCCAGAATTGCCACTTGAATACAAATCCCGCTACTTGGTGGATGATGACGAGTTAGCCATGGATACCGAAATCATCCGCCGCGCCGCCCTTGACGCTGCGGGTCGAGAAACGAATTTATTGCGACAAATGTATAGTATTCGCAATTATGTCTATGACCAACTCGCTTACGGAATCAAACCCCATATCGATACCCCAGATGTGGTGTTAGCGCGAGGAATTGGTTCCTGTGGGGAGTATCTCGGTGTCTTATTAGCCCTATCCCGTCTCAGTGGAATTGCCTGTCGTACCGTTGGTCGTTACAAATGTCCCGCCCATCCCGATCAACGAGACATTCCCTTACAACCTGATTTTAATCATGTTTGGATGGAATTTTACTTACCAGGATTTGGTTGGGTTCCCATGGAATCTAATCCCGATGATACTCGCGAAGGTGGACCTTACCCGACTCGATTTTTTATGGGACTGGCTTGGTATCATGTAGAAATTGGGAAAGGAATTACGTTTGAAACCCTGACCAGTAAAGGTGTTCCAGTTAACAAGGAAGAGGTTTCTATTGGGGATCTAGCGATTAATCATGTCCGGTTCAAAATTCTCGAAGAATTACCACCTCCGGGGGAATAGTTTTTCCGAATGTAGGGGCGGGTTTCACATAGCACTTCTCGATTGGGTGTAATACACCTTGGTAGAGACAGGGTGGGGTGTGGGGTTTAGGGTGTAGTGCTTTCAAATGAAAACCGCTATATTATCATTTTGAGTTCACCTTGATGTAACTAAATCCGCCCCGACTGAACCTTCGATGCACTCAAGGACATGGTTTTGATGCCCTGTTTTTTACGAATGACAAATGACAAATGACGAATGACGAATGACAAATGACGAATATGAACGTTATTCCAGCTATTGATTTACTCGAAGGTCGCTGTGTACGGTTATACCAAGGCGACTATGCGCGATCGCAAGTTTATAGTGAAAACCCAGTGGAGGTGGCGAAACAATGGGTTGACCAAGGGGCGAGTCGGTTACATCTGGTGGATTTAGATGGGGCGAAAGCAGGTCATCCGGTTAATACCAAAACCATCGAAGCCATTGTCCAAGCGGTATCGGTTCCCGTAGAAGTTGGGGGAGGATTGCGCGACAAGGAAGGGGTTAGTCAACTGCTTTCTCTTGGGGTTCAGTATGCGATTCTGGGAACAGCTGCGGTTGAAGATCATCCTTTAGTCGAACACCTGTGTTCTGAGTTTCCCGATC
Organism: Coleofasciculus sp. E1-EBD-02; assembly: GCF_040218245.1. Taxonomy (NCBI): domain Bacteria; kingdom Bacillati; phylum Cyanobacteriota; class Cyanophyceae; order Coleofasciculales; family Coleofasciculaceae; genus Coleofasciculus; species Coleofasciculus sp. E1-EBD-02. Next base: position 42,702 of record NZ_JAVJQN010000014.1, read on the forward strand.
GCATTATTGTTGGTATTGATGCGCGAAATGGACAAGTCGCCACAAGGGGATGGCTAGAAACCTCAGAAATTACCGCCACTCAATTGGCACAGCAAATGGCGAATTTGGGTGTATCGGCAATTATTTATACAGACATTCACCGGGATGGTACACTCACCGGACCCAACCGCGACGCCCTGCGAGAATTAGCCAGCCATGTCTCGGTTCCGGTTATTGCTTCTGGGGGTGTCAGTTCGATTACAGACTTATTGAGTTTACTGGCGTTGGAACCCCTAGGCGTGATCGGTGCGATCGTGGGTCGCGCCCTGTATACGGGCGATGTTTCCCTCAAAGAAGCCATCCAAGCGGTGGGACAAGGACGCCTTCAGGATATTCCCCCCGACTTGGGATCATCTTCATTCGCGTGATATCCTCCGACGATGAATCAAAGATTACATCGTCAGGTTCCCAACCTCACGATTGGGCATTGCTCCCCTACGCTAGTTATCTAGACACATATAAGTACACACGCCATTTAGGGTAAGGGCACGATAATATCGTGCCCCTACAGGTAGCTCTCAAACTTCTCATTAGTTACAGGAAACAGGGAAATCAGGATCAAGGTGGCGGTTGCCAGGGCAAATAGGAAACAATAGATCAGGAGAAACCATTTTTTCCTAACTGAACCCTGACTCCTCAATAAATGATCCCAGATGTCTGCCAAAGTTATCCTCACAGTCATCACAGGAAGTCTCAAAGGTGAGAACTTTGAATTTTGCGATCGCACGACTTGTATTCTAGGTCGCGCCAAAGATTGCAATCCCCGACTCCCTAATGATCGGTATCACAAGACTATCTCGCGCTATCACTGTTTGCTGGATATCAATCCTCCCGATATCCGTATCCGTGACTTCGGTAGTCTCCATGGCACCTACGTTAATGGTAAAATTATCGGCAAACGCCATCGATATCAAACGCCAACCGAAGGGGCTAGGATACAGTTTCCAGAGTACGACTTAAAGAATGGCGACGAAATCAAGCTTCGCCATACTGTATTGCGCGTCAAGATTGAAGGGGTAAACCACAGTGATGTGAACTCCTCTGAATCACAAACAATTGGTGTTGATCCGAGTGAGAAACCTCTCTTACCCCGTGAAAGTAGGTTAAAAAGCGCTTCGACGACGTTAGGGTGTGACTCTTATCTACCTAAGATTCGTGGCTACACAACGCTGAAACGATTAGGTCAAGGGGGATTAGGAACCGTCTATTTAGCCCATCATGACCAAACCGAGGAATTAGTCGCCCTCAAAATCATGCGATCGCACAACAGGCGTCCGAGTGATGCAATCAGGCAATTCCTGATGGAGGTTGACAAAACCAAAGCCTTACAACACCCTAATATTGTTCGACTCCGGGAATTGGGTTACGACCAGGATTCCTTTTTTTTTACTATGGATTATTGTAATGGTGGCAGTGTTCTGGACTTAATGCAGCAACGCGGCGGCAAATTATCGGTCAATGAAGCCATGTCGATTACGCTGCAAGTCTTGGATGGATTAGACTATGCCCATTCTATCCAGAGTCCTGTTACCCTCGCCAAGAAGGGTAACACTCAAGTGCAGGGATTAGTACACCGTGATCTGAAACCGGGGAATATCTTTCTTGCCAATTTAGGATTAGGGCGTCTTGCCAAAGTTGCTGATTATGGATTAGTCAAGGCGTTTGATTTGGCGGGATTAAGTGGGTTGTCTCGCAGTGGTCAATATGCGGGGAGTCCTGCTTTTATGCCTCGACAACAAGTCCTTGACTTTAAATATGCTAAACCCGATGTTGATATTTGGGCAATAGCGGCGTGTTTGTACTATATGTTAACGGGCAGATTACCTCGCGATTTTGGTAACCAAGACCCATTCTGGGTTGTATTGCAAAACAAACCTGTACCGATTCGCCAACGAGATGCTGGAATTCCCAAGGGACTAGCGGAGGTGATTGATTTAGCGCTTACCGATAATCCTCAGATCTATTTTAAGAGTGCAGCCGCTTTTAAACGGGCGTTGGAAAATGAATTATAAGTTATAAGGTAGGGCTTGCTGAATAAGTCGGAGAAAAATAACCGATGGACTAATTAGTTGTTTAACTGTTAAGCAATATAAATATTTCCGGCTTTATTTCCTCTTAATGATAAGGTTTGATCATAATTAAAGGCTGAAAAATACCTGATTGTGGAAAGAAACAAAAAAAGACACAAATTCAACCGGAGTTTTCGGTTTTTTATTGGCTTTCCCCTTGACGGATTCATACAGGTCGTCTATTATTTCTTCACTGGCGACTCTGGCTTGGTTTAATAACCCTAAATCATTCGGATACTTTATATCTGATGGTACCACCGTTCCATCAGA
>NZ_JAVJQN010000024.1:0-7531 GCF_040218245.1 Coleofasciculus sp. E1-EBD-02
TAATTCCACCTTAATTCTACCTTAATTGTAGGGTGCGTTAGCGACAGCGTAACGCACCGTTTTTAAGTAAAATTGTAGATTGTAGGGTGCGTTAGCGACAGCGTAACGCACCGTTTTTAAGTAAAATTGTAGATTGTAGGGTGCGTTAGCGAAGCGTAACGCACCGTTTTTAAGTAAAATTGTAGATTGTAGGGTGCGTTAGCGACAGCGTAACGCACCAACACTAGCTGTTATGGGAATCGCGACTTCATTGTAGAGTTGACGCAGCAAATCAAGCTGACCAATAGTAGAAAGATAAAACATGGGCGAGGTATTACTGACAACAATCATCGCCAGTCGTTTGCCTCTAAGCTTCTCAAATCTTGCCTAAAGTCCTCAACACCATAATGAATCGGAATTTGGCGGCGACCTAAAATTCGCTGAAATTCGAGTTGATTCATCCCCACAAATTGACTCGCTGTACCCAGCGTAATCTTTTCCTGCCGAAAGAGCAAGATAGCAATTTCTAACTTAAGATCCGCTTCAGATATATGTGCCACTTGCAGAAAATCATCGGGAATCACTAAACTCATTGATTCACTCTCCTCGCCGCTATGTGAGTATGGGTTGAAAAAGTGATACTTAACCTAATCTTGTTCCGGCAACCGAACCCTGCGATCGCCAGCACTGCTTTATCTAGATTTTAGATGATTGTGATTACGTTAGTGGCTCGCATCCACCCCCACAAGTGACTTTTGCCTTTTGCTATCCTTGGGAGATGGAGTCAATTCGTTAAAACATGGTACAACAACGAGCCATTACTGATGCAATTAAAACCTTAGCCGATGTAGAAAATCGCTTTCATCTCCGGCGCACGGAAGATGAGCAATTTTTCACCGAATGGTATGAGGATTTGCCAGAGATTAACGATGTGGAACAAGAATCTCTGGATTTAATTCGACGCCGATACCTTTATCATCTAACCGATGGACATCTCACTGAAGGAACGGTAACGCTGTTGCTGGGTTCGCCGTTATTAGAAAAAGCAAATTTTTACGATCCTCCTTTCAAAATGCGGGGCGAGGCATCAGTTGAGATTGTTTTAGATGAAGAAGATAAAGAGATTGAAACCTTACGGGGTCGAATTGATATATTAGTCGTGCAAAATCGGTTTTGGGTAACGCTGTTGGAGTCAAAACGGACAACGATTTCGGTGATGTCAGCCATTCCTCAAACCCTAGCCTATATGATGGCAAATCCCCAGTCGGATAAAGCCGTATTTGGCATGGTAACAAACGGGAATGAGATTATGTTTGTGAAGGCATCTCAACAAGGTACGCCGCAATATGATGTTTCGGATATATTTTCGCCTGTACCGTTACGCAATCGTCTGTATGATGTGCTGAGAATTTTAAAGCGTATTGGTCAAGCCATTGAGACATAAAACCGTTCCTTTGGCGATAATCTCTTTTAAACTGTAAATAAATGGAATATCCAGGTACTTCAACGACTAATCAATGACCAATACATTCTCTCATGGTTACGCTTTACTCATTGGTGTAGGTGAATCCGCTTACCCGAAATGGTCACTCCCGGTGACAGTAAAGGATATGCACGCCATTCAGTCGATTCTCACTGACGCGAATCTTTGTGGGTATCTGAATGATGAACAGCATATCCGTTTATTGTATGATGCTGGGGCAACCCGTCAGGCAATAGTTGATGGATTAACCTGGCTGAAAGAACAAGCGGCGGCGGATACTGAGGCGACAATTATTATCTATTATTCTGGTCATGGGTGGCTGGATCAATCGACGGGTGAATACTACTTAATTCAACATGATATTGAAGCCGTGGATATCCCAGATTCGGCGGTGTCGGCTCAAGCCTTTACGGAAGCACTACGCCAGATTTCTGCCAAACGATTGCTGGTGATTATTGATAGTTGTCATGCTCAAGGAATGGCGACAGCAAAGGATAAAATTGTACCAATTAAACTGCCCACACATTTTACACAGACGGCGTTACCGAAACAGTTTATTGAGGAACTGAAACAGGGGGAAGGGCGGGTAGTTTTTACGTCGTCGAGAGGCACACAGTCGTCTTGGATTCGTGGGGATGGGGCGATGAGTGTCTACACCTATCATTTAATCGAAGCGCTGCAAGGGGCGGGAAATCAACCGGGAGATACAGTGGTGCGGGTGTCAAATTTAATGAATTATCTGGGGAAGGCGGTTCCCGAAACGGTGCAGCAGGAGTATCAGCAAGAACAAATCCCTTTCTTTGATTTAGCCACCGAGGATTTTGCGGTGTCATTATTGCGGGGAGGGAAGGGTTTACCGGAGAATGGATGGGAAGCGGTAGAAGCGGATGTGGCTGAGACAATGGGGAGAGTTATCGCAGGTAGAGATGTTGCTATAGCGTCAGGAACTCAAACCGTTGATAGTTCGGGTTCAGGTAATGTAAATTTCGGGAATATTGCCCGTGCAGGAGAGATTAAGATAGAGAAGAGTTCGTAATTCGTAGAATCGTAAAATCGCAAAATCGCAAAATCGCAAAATCGCAAAATCGCAAAATCGCAAAATCGCAAAATCGTAGGGTGCGTTAGCGACAGCGTAACGCACCCTACGGTTCTACGGTTCTACGGGTTCTACGAGTTCTGATGACTAAGATTGAGCAATTACAGGCTATTCTTAATCGAGTCGCTACCCATTCCTACACTGAAGCCGATATTGTCGCGCTGCGGGATGCGGTGATTGTTCGCGGTGACCAGATTGTGGCGCAAGAAGGAGATCACAATATTAATATCGGTCACATTGGTCAGGCTGGGGATATTCAAATTAATCCTACCTATTATGGTGCTGATGCCGAGACGATTAAGGCAATCTTACAAGAGATAGTATCAGAGCTTCAGCCTCAACCCACAGGCATTCCTCAGAATCTTCCCCTCAGTGGTGTGCTTCAGTTTGTCGGACGAGAAACCGCCCTGGCTACGCTACATCAACAGTTACAGGATAATCAGCAGGTTGCCATTTCTGCGGTGGCGGGGATGGGAGGTGTGGGGAAAACGGAATTGGCGCTGCAATATGCTAGGCGCTATTCCCATCGGGAAAATGTTCCGCCGGAATCAGTGTATGAGGGTGGGGTGTGCTGGTTGGATGGGCGAGGTGTGGATTTAGGGATTCAGATAGTCCAATTTGCCAGAACTTATTTACCTTTATCGATTCCAGACGGGTTAGAGTTACCGCTTCAGGTGGCGTACTGCTGGCGAAATTGGGAACCGCCGGGACAGGTGCTGATTATTATTGATGATGTCACCGATTATCAGCAGGTGCGGCAGTATTTGCCCTCGGATGCTTCTCGGTTTAGGATGCTCATCACGACGCGGTTAGATTTGGGGGCGTCGATTCGTCAGTTACCCCTGGATGTGCTGAAACCGAGAGCAGCACTGGCGTTGTTAGAATCACTGATTGGACGAGAACGGCTGCAACAGGAACCCTGGGAAGGGCGAAAACTCTGTCGCTGGTTGGGATATTTGCCTTTAGGTTTGGAATTGGTGGGGCGATATTTGCGGCGAAAACCGGATTTATCGTTACAGGAAATGTTATCTCGGTTGCAGGCGAAACGGTTGGAACAGTTAGCGCTGAAAAAGCCGAAGTCAGAGGATGATATGACAGCGCAATTGGGGGTAAGAGATGCGTTTGAGTTGAGTTGGCAAGAATTAGATGAGTCGGCGCGGGAATTGGGGATAGGGTTAAGTTTATTTGCGGCTACGCCAATTCCCTGGCGATTGGTGGAGGCGTGTTTGGCGGAGATGGATGAGGAGGAGTTGGAGGAAATTAGGGATTATGGGTTGGTGAATCTGCATTTAGTGCAGCGTCAAGGGAAGGAGTTGTATCAATTACATCCGCTGATTCGGGAATTTTTGATCAGTAAGCGGGAAGCGTCAGAGATAGCGGATAAGTTGAAGCGGGAATTTTGTCGGGTGATGGTAGGGGAAGCTAAGGGAATTCCAGAGACGCCGACATTGGCAGAGATTAAAGCAGTCAATCCGGTTATTCCTCATCTTGCAGAAGCAGCGACGAGTCAACAAGACTGGTTGATAGATAATGATTTAATTGTGCCTTTTGTTGGTTTGGTTTGTTTTTATAAAGGTCAAGGACTCTATAATCAAGCTGAACCTTGGTGTAAGGATTGTGTATCAGTCATTCGCCAACGTTTGGGAGACAATCATCCCCATGTTGCTGCTAGCCTGAATAATTTAGCAGGACTCTACAAATCTCAAGGACGCTACCAGGAAGCTGAACCTCTTTTTCTAGATGCTTTAGCACTGAGGAAATGCCTGCTGGGAGATAATCATCCAGATATCGCACAAAGCCTGAATAATTTAGCATTTCTCTACTATTCTCAAGGACGCTACCAGGAAGCTGCATCTCTTTGCCTAGAGGCTTTAGCACTGAAACAACGCCTGCTGGGAGAAAATCATCCCGATGTTGCTACTAGCCTGAGTGGTTTAGCATTTCTCTACGATTCTCAAGGACGCTACGAGGAAGCTGCATCTCTTTGCCTAGAGGCTTTAGCCCTGAGAAAACGCCTGCTGGGAGAAAGTCATCCCTCTGTTGCTACTAGCCTGAATAATTTAGCATTTCTCTACGATTCTCAAGGACGCTACGAGGAAGCTGAACCTCTTTTTCTAGAAGCTTTAGCCCTGAGAAAACGCCTGCTGGGAGATAATCATCCCGATGTTGCTTCTAGTCTGAATAATTTAGCAGCACTTTACAAATCTCAAGGACGCTACGAGGAAGCTGAACCTCTTTTTCTAGAAGCTTTAGCACTAACAAAACGCCTGCTGGGAGAAAATCATCCTCATGTTGCTACTAGCCTGCATAATTTAGCAGCACTTTACAAATCTCAAGGACGCTATGAGGAAGCTGAACCTCTTTATCTAGACGCTTTAGCACTGAGAAAACGCCTGCTGGGAGACAATCATCCTTCTGTTGCTACTAGCTTGAATAATTTAGCAAAACTCTACCATTCTCAAGGACGCTACCAGGAAGCTGAATCTATTTTTCTAGAAGCTTTAGCCATGAAAAAACGCCTGCTGGGAGAAAATCATCCCGATGTTGCTACTAGCCTGAATGATTTAGCAGGACTCTACTATTCTCAAGGACGCTACGAGGAAGCTGAACCTCTGTATCTAGAGGCTTTAGCCATTGTCGATCGCACGTTAGGCTCTAATCATCCCAATACTGTCACTTTCCGTAAGAATCTGCAACTCCTGCGCGATAGATTACGCCATTCTCCCTGAATAGGTATTTCAGCCCTTAACAGTACCTAATCTTATAGTGGGAAGGGAGTAAGCTAGTCCGCGCAGGCGGACTTTGTTTGTGTAGCTGCGACTTCTAGTCGCCAGGGCAAAAAAGGGGTTCTTCGTTAACATACCCTAGGAGTTCTGATGGTTGGTTCGGTGCGTTACTTCGTTAACGCACCCTACAGGTTCACCAATGGAGTGATTGAAGTGCGATCGCAGGTTTCTATTCCAGTCCAACATCCTTCCTTGGTTATCATAAAATAATGCCATGTTCGCCCGGTGATAGTACGTCTATGACCCAAGCTCCCCAACTTACTCCACCTTCCACTGATCAACGTATTGTGTATTCCAGCATTACCTGGGAACAGTTCAAGCTAATTCAGGCTGGTTTTGCCAGCTCTCCGGGTATTCGACTGGCTTACTATAACAGCACGATTGAAATTATTATGCCGGGACGCGAACATGAAATGTTTAGTCGGCTCATTGGCTTTTTAATCGGGTTATTTTGCCTAGAAAACGCCATTGAATTTGAACCCACGGGTGCGATGATTCAAGAGCGAGAAGGAGTCGTTTCTGCTCAAGCCGATGAATCTTACTGTTTTGGTTCATCCAAACCCATTCCTGATCTCGTTATCGAAGTTGTAGTCACCAGTGGGGATACGAACAAACTGAAGCGATATCAGGCATTAGGAGTACCAGAAGTCTGGTTTTGGCAAGATGGTTTATTTAGCCTCTATCGCCTACGGAATAATCAGTACGAAAAAATTATCCACAGCGAAATTCCCGAACTGGCAACGCTGAGTATTGACCTGCTCACCCGTTGCGTGTTGATGGCTCAGACTTCTCGGTTGGAAGCAGCGAAAGAGTTTCGCAACGCCCTGAAATCGTCATCGGCTTAACTTTAAAAATTGCCGCACCCCTTGAAGATAAACATCAGGGGCTTCCAACATCGGGAAATGAGCCGTATCGGGGATTTCCCAATACTCCACCTTTTCACTCAACGCGGCTGCCCGTTGTCCCAACACAGAGGGGATAATCTGATCATATTCCCCCGCCACTAATAACGTTGGTACCGTTAACTGGGCAAATTCCGATGGCATTACCTCCGCCGCATACTTACTCACCGACGTTAACATCGTCCCCAATGCAGCATCATAATCCGCTATGATAAAATCTTCTAAAAATGCCCGACTTATGGTATCCGGTAGGGGACGATGCAAAAATCGCGCCATAAACAACGCCCCGGCAAAGGGAATGCGTAAAAACCAGCGGGGGCGGTATTTCACCACATAACCGCCAAATTTATGAAACGCGGCAAAGGATTTTTCCTCGTATTCAAAAATACCGCTACAAGTTAAAATAGCCCGTTCCACTTGCTCCGGATAGCGGTTGAGAAACATTGTCGCCACAGACGCGCCCAGGGAATGAGCATTAATATAGACGCGCTTGAGGGCGAGTTTCTCTAACAATATCGCCAAATCTTCGGCATAGTCCTCCATTTCATAGAGTAACCCAACCGGTTCTGCGGGAAGTCGCGATCGCCCAAATCCGCGCAAATCGTAAAGCAAACAATTAAACTGATCCGACAGCGCTTCAGCCGTACTTTGCCAATACCGAGCAGAACCGCCCCACCCATGAATAAACACCATGACAGGCTTATCATCCAAGGGCTGGGACGTAGCAATCCACTCGTAGTAATGATCGACGCCGCGAACGTTAACTAGAGGCATTCTTGATTCGTTTTGATACCACCACTGTTGACACTCCCTCGCCTGAGACGAGGGATTCTTCTTTCATCCAGAAACCTTAGAGTATTGATGAGAATCAATACTCCAGAGGGCTAACTGTCCAGAAGCGTTTACCCAGTATTTCTGGGAGATTCGCGTATGCCCTACGCTAGTCTTAGCCTTGATTAGAATATTTATGGCAGCATTCGAGTCCCTATCAAGGACAGTGCCGCAGCTACAAACATGAGTACGGGTACTCAAAGACTTCTTAACCCTAGCGCCGCAGCAAGAGCAATCTTGCGAAGTGAAGCTAGGGTTTATTGCTACCAATTCTCTACCAAATAGGTTGGCAAAGTATTCCAGCCATTCGCGAAATATTGTCCAACCAGCATCTGATATTGACTTGGCTAATCTATGGTTCTTAACCAGTCCTCGAACATTTAAGTCCTCAATCGCCACGAAATCGTTAGATTTCATTACGCATCTTGCTAGCTTAACCGCAAAATCTTTACGC
>NZ_JAVJQN010000042.1:0-45540 GCF_040218245.1 Coleofasciculus sp. E1-EBD-02
CGGAATTCATCAAATCAGGTGCGCCCAACCACTACCCTTTTACCGTTACTCCCCACATAAACGACTCATGATCACTTTCCCATTGGCTAATCGATATATCCCCGTGGGTTCAATAATCGGATCACCGATTTTCCAAGGGCGACGAGTTGAGGACGAAAATTCTCCCCCAGCTTCCCCATCTCCCTCACTAGGAATAGACCGCACCGTCCCGGTCTGATAGGGTGTATCGTAAAGATCCCCAGGACGAAACGGAATACCCCCCGTACCCGTGATAAAGAAGCTACCCCGTTGCGGTTCATGGCGACGGGCGATGCAGCTTTCGGCAATTAGTTTGTCGGTATCGATTTGATTAGTCGATAAGGGGGTGAGGCTGTTGCGAACCGCGCTGTCGTCGGGTAGGGTAATCACGCCTTCCACTGCACCGGTGGCATTGATATCCACTCGGTCATTATGATCCAGGGTATCAGGATCAGTGCCTTTGGGTGCCGGAGCATAGGCAAAACCGAAGAATACGGGAGTATTAAAGGTGATATCGCCGCCTTTGCCATCTTGGGCGAATGCCAGGATATCGCTATCGGCAAATGCCAGGATGGTGTCGGCAGTTAGGGTAATATTACCACCACCGCCGACTCCAGAGGCGACATCGGTTCTGATGTCACTGTCACCAAATAGGCGGATGTCAGAAGCGGTGATGGTAATTGCACCGCCTGCTGATTGAGTTGCCGAGGTTTCAATTGAGCCATTGTTGGCGGTGAGTTGTCCAGTGTCTACTGTGATAGTGCCAGCCGGGGCGGCACCTGTGGATTGGGCGAGTAAACGGGCTTGGTTGGTGAGGGTGAAGGATTCGGTGGCGTTGATGGTTAGACTACCGCCTAAGCCGTCTGGGTTGGCGGAGTCGGTGGAGGCTGAGATAGTTGCACCGTCAGTAATGGTGAGATTTTGGGTGTCAATGGTGAGATCTCCGGCGGCACCATCACCAGTGGTTTCCACCGAAAGTTGTCCTTGTCCGCGAATGGTGATAGATTCCGGTGCGGTGACGCTTAAGCTTCCCCCTTCACCACTACCAGAAGTGGCAGCGGAGATTTTGGCGTTATCTTGAAGATTAATGGTTAAATTCTGTCCATTTTCAAAGGGTTGCAGGGTTAATGCACCAGCGGGGGCGACGCCTTCGGTTTCGGCTAATAAACCTATTTCTGTGCCTTTGAGGTTGATTTGAGAGGCATTGACATTAATACTACCACCTTCTCCTAAGCTGGTGGCAGTGGCGCTGGTGGTGATGGAACCGTTTTCGGCGGTTAGTTGTTCGGTGTTAATGGTAACGTTGCCAGCTTTGGCGGCGCCTGTAGATTGGGCGAGTAAACTGGCTTGGTTGGTGAGGTTGAAGGATTCGGTGGCGTTGATGGTGATATTACCGCCGACTCCGGAGGGGTTGGGGGAAGAGGTGGATGCCGAGATAGAGGCACCGTCTGCAATGGTGAGTCGTTGGGTATCAATGGTGAGGTTTCCAGCAGCACCCTCACCTGTGGTTTCTACGGCAAGTTCTCCTTGTCCGCGAATGGTGATGGCTTCGGGTGCGCTTACTTCTAAGTTTCCGCCTTTACCACTGCCAGATGTGGATGCAGAGATTCGGGATTGGGGCGCTAAGGTTAGGTTGAGGGTAGATTGATCCTGATAGGGCTTCAGGGTTAAGGTTCCGGCGGGGGTTTGTCCTTGGGTTTCGGCAAAGACGCCCACGATTCCGGCTAAATTCATTGTGGAGGCGTTTAAGCTGATACTACCACCGCCTTCGGTATTGGTGGCGGTATTGGTGGCGGTGGCGGTTATGCGGGCGGTGTCGGAGAGGGTTAAGGTTGGGGTATTGATAATAATACTTCCGGCTTTGCCAGCATTACTCGTTTCGACAGACAGAACTGGGGAAAAATCATTGACACCAATGCCGAGGTTCACCGCAGTGGTAGCATTGACGGTAATTGTGCCACTATCGCCACTGCCATTGGTTAAAGCAAAGATTTCTGCTCCCCTGGCAACGGTTAAGGTGGATGTGTCTAGAGTAATGTCTCCCGCGTTTCCAGTTCCTGTGGTTGAGGTGGACAGTTGGGTTTGTTGGATGTCTAAATTTGTGCTGGTAATCTCAATGTTGCCAGCTTTTCCAGCGTCTGTGGTTTCTGTGGTAATGTTTCCTTCTCCCTGAATCGTTACGGAGTCGGGAGCTATAATCCTTAAGTTGCCCCCGGTTCCTTCGTTAGAGGTGGAGGCAGAAATTGAAGTATCCTCTTCCAGGTTAATATTGAGGTTGTTTGTGTTGGGGTGGGATTGAAGGATAATACTTCCGGCATCGCCAGAACTTGCTGTAGTGGTGGCGATGTTGGCACCGTTTTGCAGGTTTAATTCTGGGGTGGTGAGGGTAATATTTCCGGCAAATCCTTGGTTAGTGGTTCCAGCAAAGAGTCCGCCGCGTTGAGATTCGCCTTGGTAGGAATACAAACCTTGGAACGTTATGCCACCTCCGGCATCGACGGCGATATCTCCGGCATCTCCGATGTTGCTGGTATTACTAATAATTTGACTATTATTGAATGTGATTAGACCTAGGCTGCTTACGGTTACATTGCCGGCTCTTCCGCTACCGTGAGTGTCACTTTCAATAGAACTACTATTGAATGTAAGATTGCCGGAACTGGTGACAGTGACATCGCCGGATTGTCCTTGACCCCCAACATCCAAGATTATAGGCGTCGTAGAATCCAAGATTATAGGCGTCGTAGAAAAGGGTACTTCCACGTCCACTTTCACCAGCTTGCTAGTGAGAATTCGGGTATTAGTAACGGATAAATTATCAAACCCATTAATCACAACATCTCCCGATGACGTAGGCGATGGGGTTAGGATTTCTAGGTTTGTTAAATTGTTTTGAGCTTCTAGGGTCACGTTGCCGCCGCTTCCTGCTTCTCCTTCAGGTAAGGCAAAGGAATAAGAATACAAAAATGAGTTAGAAGAATCTCCTATAATATCTCCACCTCTAGCGATGAGGGAAATATCTCCCCCATTTCCTGCTCTGAAAAATGAGAGTGAGCTAGAGTCTATATAACCTGTAGCAATGTTACCATTGCTGGAACTAACGTGAATCGTACCTCCGTTCACCGCTATGCCGCCAACAGAGCGCGAGTAAGATTCCAACCTGTCAGCAATATTGATATCTTCGGTGGCTTCAAGGTTTATTGTACCCCCTTTTCCAGCTTGACCAGCATTAGCATCATTGGAAGAAAACGAGCGTGCCCTATCGATATTAATGCTGTTGCCAGCTTCAAGGTGAATCCCTCCGCCATTTCCCCCGCTACCAGCAGACAAAGAGCGCGAGTAAGATGACAAGAAGCTAGTGAAAATGTTGCCATTAGGGGCTTTAAGGCTTATCTCGCTTCCATTTCCTGCCAGACCCAATTCAGAATAAGAGGAGGAATTAAAACCACCTGTGGAAATGTTGCCATTGGTGGCTAATAAGCTAATCAGACCCCCATCTCCTGCGTTACCATAATCAGAGATTGATCGAGCACTGATATCACGCGCGATTTTGATGTCATTGGCGGCTTCAATGCGAATAGCTCCCCCATTGCCAGCATTCCCAGATTCCGAAGACGAGAACGAGTTTACACTATCAGCGATATTAATGTTGTTGCCAGCATCAATGCGAATTGTTCCTCCATCTCCTGCGTTGCCATAACTAGAGTTTGAGCGAGCATTGACATCACGCGCGATTGTGATATCTTTGCCAGCTTCAAGGGTAATCGCGCCTCCATTTCCCCCAACGCCAGAATTAGAATTCGAGGCAGATAACAAATAACCCGTGGAGGAAATGCTGCCGTTGGTGGCGCTAATATTAATCGCGCCTCCATTTGCGGCACTCTCAGAATCAGAGCGTGAGTCAGAACTCAAACTGCCAGTGGAAACGTTGCCGTTGGCACTGACGAGGCTAATTGTGCCTCCATTGGCTGCTGTCCCATCAAAAGAGAGCGAGTAAGCGTATGCATGATCATCGATAGTGATATCGTTAGCGGCACTGAGGTTAATATTTCCCCCATTACCTGCATTACCCGAATTAGACCACGAGTCAGAAAACAACGAACTTCTGATATGAATTTCATCGCCGCTTTCAAGGCGAATAGTCCCCCCATTTCCTGTACTGCCAGAAGAAATAGATCTAGAATTCAAGGTATTTGTGAAAATGTTACCGCTGGTAGTAATAATGCTAATTGCACCGCCGTTGCCAGAACCACGGGAGAAAGAGTTTATGCGACCTGTTGTGATGTTGTCAAAAGCATTAAGTTTAACCTCACCAGCATTGCCACTTCTGGAATCAGTTGCTAAAAATCCCCTAGTGGTGTCAATTGCTCCATTCGTACTGGTAAGCTGGATAAGTGAGCCATTTCCCAATTCAGCACTCGCGTTTAAGTTAGCCGTGCGAATATCACCTCTAGCCGTGAAAATAATGGTTCCGGCATTACCGGTGCCACCCGAATCATCCCGAATTTGAGACATGACATTTCCCCTGGTGGCGTCAATCTCTCCCGCCGTGCTAGTGAGGGTGATGTTTCCACCATTACCAGCTCCTCCTGCTTCGGAGAATAGCCCTCCTGTCGTAATATCTTTAGCGGCACTAAGGTTAATATCTCCTCCATTTCCCCCTGTGACAAAAGAGTATGAATTAGAACGCAAATTGCCGACTGAAATGCTGCCGTTTGCCGTAAAAATGCTAATTTTGCCTCCATTGCTTGTACTATTAAAAGAACTAGAATTAGCGTATAAATCATCGGTAATAGTGATATCATTAGTGGCACTAAGGTTAATATCTCCCCCATGTCCGGCATTACCTAAAAAAGACCACGAAGATGAGAACAACGAACCTCTGATATGAATTCCATCGCTGCTTTCAAGACGAATACCCCCCCCATTTCCGGCTTGGAAAAAAGAGGACGAGTTAGATCGCAACATGCCAGTATAAATACTGCCGTTACTCGCTTCAAGGCGAATTTCGCCTCCATCATTCATGCCATTCCTACTGTCTAAAGTTTGTCCGTTGGTAGTGATTTCTCCCGCACTGTAAATATCAATTGCGCCACCATTAGTGGTAACTCCTTGGATACTCACATTCCCCGACGCCGCTTCCAGATTAACTATTCCCCCAACCCCATTAAACGGCTGTAAAACAACATCTCCACCAATCGTAATTCCCTCTGGCACATCTGTCGTACTATAAGCAGGTACTGAACCGGAATTAACCCCCCCATAAGCCAAAGCATCCTGCCCCGATCGCACAATTAAAGCTGTACTCGTACTCAGTGTTTCCGTATCCGGTCCATCCGGTAATTCACTCGTATCAGGTCCAGTAATATTGATACCACCCTGAAATCGAATATTACCCGTTGCTTCCACTAACAGCGATGCGCCTGTATACTCACCCACAACATCCACATTCCCAGTAGCACTAATAATCGGGTCATTAAGGCTGACAAAATTTGCCAGTCCCCCCGATACACTTTGAATCAAAAAACTGCCACCACTGGCAAAACGAGCATCCCCAGAAATAATTCCATCACTCCTTAAGCTTAAATCCCCTCCACTCACAAACGGTGTCTGTGTCGGATGATTCAGCGCCCAAATATCAATACCACCATTCCCTTGAATCGTCAGATTTCCACCTGCTTGTGCCAAAAACGGTGTCGCCACACTATCCCGCACTTTCACATTATCCTGTGCAAAAAGAGTTAAATCGCTACCCGAACGTAACTGTCCCTGTAAATCCAGATTCTCCCCATCTAAGGTCAGATTTCGCCCCGTGGTTAAATTCCCCCGATTCGTAATCTTACCCCCCGCCGCTTCTACAGCATTATAAAATAGCGCCCCAGGACTCACCGAGAGTAAACGACTACTGCGAGGTTGAGTGGCACTAAAAACTCCATCCTCACCCAACTCTATCCCTGATGCTGTGGTGGCGACAAAGGAACCTTCTATATCTAAACTGGCATTTTCACCAAATAAAATCCCATTGGGATTGAGTAAAAATAGATTCGCTTCACCTAATACCCCTAACCTGCCCAATATATTAGAGACATTATCCCCCGTAACCCGTGACAGGATATTTTCAATCCCATCCGGATTAGCAAAATAAATCCCTCTCCCTTCGGCGACATTAAACTCTATGAAACTATGAAACAGATTCGCGCCGCGAGTGGCGCCCCCCTCAATTCTGTTGCTGAGTATGTCCCGAATTATTGCATCGGGGTTAACCACGGAACTTTCCGCCCCCAGGGTATCATCCGGTATCACCTGGGCGAAGACTGCTTCATTTCCCCCGGTTACCAGTGTGCCGATTAATCCGACAGTGCCAATGATAAACGACTGCCAACGCCCAGCCAATTTGTTTATTTTGATCATGGCAAATGTCTCCTGTAGTAATGAATTAAGCCATCGGGTTTTGATGTTTATCGGGCGCACGTCGGTGTCAGGGCGCACGTCGGTGCGCCCCTACGAATCTGGCAAAATCGGGATGCTACGTCTGAATTCCAACCTAATCATAAATTTGGTATCAAATATGACAAAAATTTCCCGAATAAAATCTTGGCAAACCCCAAGACTTGATACCAATTATGCCAGTAAATTTGATAGTTTTCTAGCCTTATTTCCCAAAATACCAGAAAGCGACGGAACCTGTGATGCACTTAAGTGCAAGCTGGATTGCCGAATTCTGACAAGTGGGTTGCACAATTACGCCAGGGGTATTGCCGAAAACTGCATGGCGACAGGAAAAAACCTTCAGATGTTGTCGGAAATGTCTGGAACAATCGGAAAGGGTATCTATCGATAACCTCTCGACAAAAGCCACCCTGGGTTATTCAAAGGATTGTTTTGTAGCTTACGTTACTGTTTTTCTCTTTCTCGGTTCCAGCATCCCTCTAGGAAATGCTCTCGAAGAGTGGTTATTATAAGAGGCGGAGTCTCTCTAAGCTCATTCCCTTCTCAGAACTGGGAACGAGGCAAACCAGGAGGCAAAAAAGCAAGTTTTAGCAACAAAAATTAACTCAATTGGAGAACAACCGGAAACCGATTAGAATTAAAGTTAATCCGACGGTCACTAACTTGGACGCCGGGAAATCAATTTCCGGCTGAAAGCTAAAGTAAGAATCGAGCTTACTAAATTGAAGGCTTTGAACCCGTTTCAACGGGTTTAAGCTTTGAGCCTGAACTTGAGTTCAGCGCTTCTTACTTGGACTTGGACGCCGGGAAATCAATTTCCGGCTGAAAGCTAAAGTAAGAATCGAGCTTACTAGATTAAAGGCTTTGAACCCGTTTCAACGGGTTTGAGCTTTGAGCCAGAACTTGAGTTCAGGGCTTCTTACTTGGACGCCGGGAAATCAATTTCCGGCTGAAAGCTAAAGTAAGAATCGAGCTTACTAAATTAAAGGCTTTGAACCCGTTTCAACAGGTTTGAGCTTTGAGCCAGAACTTGAGTTCAGCGCTTCTTACTTGGACGCCGGGAAATCAATTTCCGGCTGAAAGCTAAAGTAAGAATCGAGCTTACTAAATAAATTGAAGGCTTTGAACCCGTTTCAACGGGTTTGAGCTTTGAGCCAGAACTTGAGTTCAGCGCTTCTTACGAGTTTGTCATGAGTGTTTCAACGTTTATGGCGCTAAAGCGCAACTACAAACGAACGAACGAAATGAAAAGCCAACACCGCCGATTCAAAATCCGCCCCTTTCTCCTGGTTCTATTCCTGTGTAGTCTTACTTTCAGTTTGAGTCTAAGTCAGGTTTCCTTAACCCTTACCCCCCTCCAATTTAGCCCCATCGCCACCGCCCAAACACTTAATCCTAATCAACTCGTCGAACAAGGTATCCAACGCTACAAAAACGGTGATGTTTACGGCGCCATCGAACCTTGGCAAACCGCCTTAACCCACTACCAAGACACCAACAAAAGAGCCAGCGCCGCCATAGTTCAAGAAAACCTCGCCCGCGCCTATCAACACCTCAACCAAAGCGAAAAAGCCCTCACCTATTGGGAAAATGCGATCGCCTATTATCGCCAAATCGCTGATACCCCCCAAGTGGCGCGGCTTCTCGTCGAAAAAGCCCAAACTTATACTAATATAGGACAACCCAGAACCGCGATCGCACTTTTATGTAATCCCTCCCCGAACGACTGTACCCCTGATAGCGCTTTAACCCTTGCCCGTACCAGCCAAGACAAACTCACCGAAGCCGCCGCCTTAGGGAGTTTAGGTGAAGCGTTGCGGCGACGAGGCGACTACAAAAGCGCCCTCACCTATCTGCAAGCCAGCTTAAATTTGGCAACAGAAATGGGTAATATCGCCTATCAAACCTCAACCCTAACTCGTTTGGGAAATACCTACCTCAGCCTTGCCAATATCCATTATCGCCGCGCCAACTCTGCAACCATTCGCGGCGATACCATCGAAGCCGATAAACTCAAAAAACAAGCATTAAACTACGACAGCGAAGCCCTCACCGTCTTTCAAACCAGCCTCAATCTCGCCCAAACCCAGAACAATCCCCTGGGACAACTGCGATCGCTCCTCAATGCCATTACCCCAGAATACCGCACCCAGTCTACCCGCCACGCCCTCGAACAAGCCCTCTCCCTCCTAGACACCCTACCCGATTCCCGTGATAAAGTCTATGGGGCGATCGATTTAGCCCACATCCTGACTCAAGGAGACACAAACGCGACAACCCAATGCGTCACCCCAGAATCCCCCAACCAAACCTTACACCTCCTGCAACAAGCCGTCGCCATCGCCCAACGCCTCCAAGACAATCGCGCCCAATCCTTTGCCCTCGGTGAACTCGGTCATTTCTACGAATGTCGTCAAGACTACTCCCAAGCCCTCGACTTGACCCAACAAGCCCGATTAGCCGCCGACCAAGACCTGCTTGCTAAAGATAGCCTCTATCTGTGGGAATGGCAAGCCGCACGCCTGTATAATGCCCAAGGAAACCCAACTCAAGCCATTGAAACGTATGATCGCGCGATCGCAACCTTAGAAAGTATCCGAGGTGATATTCTCCTCGCCAATCGCGACATCCAATTCGACTTTCGCGATACCGTTGATCCCCTTTACCGACAACTCATCGAACTCAGATTAGAACGCGCCTCCCTCTCCTCAACCCCACCGGCTGAGAAAACCAAAACCCTCACCTCTGTTCTCAACACCGTTGACTCCCTCAAATTAGCCGAACTTCAAGACTATTTCGGCGGCGATTGTGTCTTAACCGCCTTCAACCAAGAACGAGTAGATTTAGTCGGAGAAAACACCGCCACTGCCGTCTTTAGTTCCATCATTTTACCAGACCGCACCGCAATTATCGCCAGTTTTCCCAACGGTGAAAAACGACTCACCTGGATAAACATTGACCGCGAAACCCTCAGACAAGACATCAATACCTTTCGTCGCGGACTCGAAAGCTTTTTTAGAACCTATAACCCCCAACCCGCCCAGAAACTTTATGACTGGATTATTCGCCCCTTTGCCGCCGATTTAGACCAAGCCAACATCAAAACCCTAATCTTCATTCAAGATGGTATCCTACGCAGTATTCCCATGGCAGCCCTCCACGATGGCGAGAAATTTTTAGTCCAAAAGTATGCCATTGCCACTACACCAACCCTAACCCTAACTGACCCCAAAACCCTCAACCGCGAAGACCTCCTAGCATTAGCCTTAGGATTAACCCAACCCGCGATTATCGAGGGTCGCGAATTTCCCCCTTTACCGAATGTTTCCTGGGAAATTAATCAGGTAAAAACACTACTCCCTAGAAGTAAAGGATTACTAGATGAAGACTTCACATCAACTCGCTTACAACAGGAATTAAACCAAACCGTTTACCCCATCCTACATATCGCCACCCACGGTGAATTTGGTGGTGATCCCGAAAACACATTTATCGTCACAGGAAACAATGAAAAACTCACCATTACCGAACTGGATAGAAAGCTGCGGACAGTTTCCCGCCGTTCTGAACCCGTAGAACTCCTCACCCTAACCGCCTGCCAAACTGCTGCTGGAGATGACCGCGCCGCCTTAGGTTTAGCGGGTGTCGCGGTGCAAGCTGGTGCCAGAAGTGCTTTAGCTTCTCTTTGGTTTATTGATGATGCTACAACTGCCCAAATTGCCACGGATTTTTATGCCAACTTACGCGATTCTAGCATCAGTAAAGCCGAGGCACTTCGCATAGCTCAAATTTCGTTAATTGAAGCTGGGGGAAGAACGACTCATCCGGCTTATTGGGCGGCTTTTATTCTGATTGGCAATTGGTTATAACTGAGGTCTTGCATTTTGAGCAGTAAGTTCCAGCATCAGCCAATAACTCAAGTTCTTTGCTAAGAGCTTAAATCCGTTTAAATGGACTTAAACTGGAGATGTAGTCAGCTTTAGCTGACTTGAGCTTTTAGCCTTGGGTTTAAACCCAAGGCGGTTTAAGTTAGCATGGCTACACCCCTACACCCTACACCCCTACACCCCTACACCCTACACCCTACACCCCTACACCCCTACACCCTACACCCCTACACCCTACACCCTACACCCCTACACCCTACACCCCTACACCCTACACCCCTACACCCCTACACCCCTACACCCCTACACCCCTACACCCCTACACCCCTACCAATGACCAATCAACAATCAACAATTACCTGCGTAATTCTTCAACAACTTGTGTCAATCGCTGACTCTGTTCACTGCCATTTTCTGCCGCTTGTAAATTTTCTAACTCAGCTAAATCCTTAAGTAAATCTTCAAGTAAAATACTTGCCTCATTTCCCGACGCTAAAACTTCCGCCAATGCATCATACCACAACCCTGCTTCAGCATATTGCTTCGCTCTTTCTAGAGGATCAATACTATCAGAAAACGTCCCTGGCGTCTGGACAACATCAATATCCGCCCCCGCCACTAAAGCGCTAGAGGGGGAGTTCGGGTTGCACAGAAGCACAACTCTCCAACCGTATCTTTGTCCAACAGATAAACCAGGTTTATCCTTTGGTAACGATAATGTCATGATTCCCGGAGAACTTTGTAGCGGAATTTCCTGGATTACGTTACGACTCCCACTTGACCCATATTCATAGAGTTGAAAGATTATCTCATAAGGTTGAGCATCCGGAACAAACCAAGCGAAGGTGGGATGAGTAGAAGCCGTTTGTCCCAGATGGCTTTGAGGGGCAAGGGCTGTTAAACTTATTTGTGCATCACCCGTACAACCGCCTCTTCTCCCTTCTGAACCATCCTCAAAGGGCGACAGCAGATCAGCAGGAGGTTGGTATAGTCGTCCACCCGTTGAACCGGTATGGGTTGGATCAGGTGCGCCCTCTCCGTTTTTATCATCAGCGAACGCGACACCGCCTAGTATCAATGACAAACTGAGAAAAGCACTGATTAAGAGTTTACCATTAAATTGTTTTGTTAGCCGCCATAAAATTTGTATCATTGTCTTAGCTATTTAACGCTTTATTTACAGCATACAATCCAAAAACTGAGCATCTCATGCCTATAAGTGTAAACCTGATGACAGAATTGGGATGGTTTGATCACAAAATCCTGTTATTGTCCTGGCTGAAAACTACATAGCCTGTCTTGTCTTGATGATTGCCCAAAATTGTAACCCTTTAAACTCCATTGTTTCAGCCATTTGTTTCAGGATATTTAACCCCAACAGGATAAGGCTGTAGAGACGTAGCATGCTACGTCTGGAACAACGTTACCCTAATCTCGGATAATTTTATCGATGAAAGTTCAGGAAATGTTCAGGAAAGTTCAGGAAAGTTCAGGAAAAGTTGACGATTTATATTAACTTACGTTAAGTAAATAGGGCTAAAACCTTTACCAACGACCTTTTTTGAATTGTTTTGACGAATAACACTTAACAGGTTATGTATCTTTTTTTAAACTCAAAGGGTATGACTTCCTCAACATTACCAGAACCACGCTTTTGCCACAGACCAGGTTAATTCACAAACGGTTCCTTTGGGAGAATTAGGAAACCGCCGAAACGTTCCTCGCAGTTGTCGAGCCAGATTTTTTGCCTGCTGCGTTCCCCGACCTCGCCATTGATCTAAGTTATCAGATAATGCGTCTAAACCCACGCCATTATCGATAATGCGAAGAACATTCTCACCGTTCTCTTGGGTGCAAATTACACTCAGACGAGTCATCCCAACAGCGTATTTCCCTACATTACACAACGCTTCTTCTAAAAATCGGCACAACCCCCGCTTTTGGTCGAGGCTTAAATATCGACTTTCTAGAGGTTCAAATTTATTAATTTTAACTTTAATGGTTTGAAAACAAGGAAAATCACGAGTTATCGTATTATCATAAACTTGATAGAGAATCTCATGAATTGGTGCATGTAAATCTAATTCCAAATTACCTCCTAGATAAATATTTTCACCTTGGGTTAACGTTTCTCGGCGAACGGATTCATAGACGGTGCGAATTTCTTGGTTCAACTGTTTCAGTTCAGATAACAACAGTTCGGAGTATAAATGGTTTTCTTGAGCCGTGCTTAAAATCCGCGCCAGTCTTTGCAAGGGTCCATTATGAATCGTATCAAATGTATGGTCAATAATAAATTGTCGCTCTTGCAGTCGTAACCTCAAATCCTGTTGATGTCGATAGAATAACCCAGCGGTGAGTCCAGCACCATTAAAAACAAGAGGAAGAATTGCCGGAACCAGGGGAATCCACCACCCTAAAATCAACCCGAAATAACAAATACCCGTTAGTCCAATACTAGCCATCCCCAATCCCACCAAAATCTTTAAAGGGGATTGAAATAGCCGACCCAGACTAATACCGAAAACCCCCCAGGCAAAAATCCACAAATATTCCCATCCATCTGACCAAACCTGTAAAAGGGGACGCCCATCCAGAACAGCACTGATAATTTGACTCACCGCATGAGCTTGAATTTCCGCTCCATAAACCAGTTTAGGGTTAACACCCGTAATCGCCGCCGAATTTACGATATCTTTAACACTGGCAGCCGTTATACCAACTAAGACGATGCGATCGCGAATCCAGTTGGGATCAACATGTCCACTTTTGATATCATTAAGTGAGATCACTCTAAACGGTTCTCGACCACTGCGAAAATTGAGCAAAATCTGATTTCCGCCAGCATCGGCTCTCACATATCCCCCAGAATTGGGTTGAAACCGAGTCAGTTCAGTGGAACCAAACCGGATAGCCATTGGGTCACGAATCCCCGGTTCTAGGGGAATTCCTTGACTAGATAAATAGGTTTGAGCCAGACGTAGCGTCAAAGACAACTTACGCTCTCCCTGGGGAGTAGAAATGCGAAGCAGGCTGCGTCTGAGATAACCATCCCTATCCAGAACCGCATCAGCAAATCCAGCTTGATCAGGAGGCAAATCGGGTGGTGGACTAACAGTAAACCCCTCGCGATCGCGCAACGCTTTCTCAATCGCAATTAAGTTTTTGCTCTCTCTAAATACTTCAACCAGTTTAGCGTGACCTGGCTCAACCGGTAAGTCTCTAAAGATATCCAGACCAATCACATTCGGTTGATAGTTCTGTAATAGTCTCAGGAGTTCAGCAATATCTTGATCAGGTATAGGATAGGTTCCTACCTGCTGAATATCTCCTTCATCAATCCCGACAATAACAATTCGTTCATCCATAGGTTCAGCCGGACGCAGCCGCAGAAAATTATCCAGCACCACCCATTCCAAAAATTGCAGCGAACCCGTCAGACGAGCCAGCATGACCAGTCCAATAATAATCAATCCTGGCAAAGCCCCAACCCGCCAGATGGCAAGTTCCGCTTGAATTTTCTGCCAAAGGTTACGCTGCACAAGGAACAGGGAATAAAGAACTCTTAACCGGAAATAGGCAATAATGACAAAGGACAAATGATCAATGACTAATAACTAATCAATTAAACCTTCCTCTTTGGCACGCATCTGGGTTTGAATCCGAATATTTTTCCCCGGTTCCGGATAAACGCCCAAAGCGTCTTGAACCTTCGTCCAATAATGACGCACGGTGCGTTCAGCAACATTCATTTGCTGAGCGATCGCTTTATCTTGTAAACCTTCTTGAAAAGCTAAGGTCAACAGTTCCAACCATTCCGGTTTAACTTCCAACCCCGTTCGCATCTCTTTTGGCGTGTAAACCACTCCCTGAAGCGCCCAATCAACCTTAGTTAACATTTCCTTAAGCGGCAGACTTTTGTCTACAATCGTAAAACCCCCTTCATGAGTCGCGATCGCCGGTTTGAGACGCACCAGTGAGCGGACATGAGCGCTTTGAACCACAATATTCAGGGTAGGATACTGCTCCATCAACGTTCTCAACAGTTGAATCCCTGTCTCCGTTCGCGCCATGTCTCCAGGTTGCTCTGGAATAGAAAGATCCAGAATCGCCAAATCAGGTTGAGCGCCCTCCACTTGTTGTTGAGCGCCTCGTGCGGTTTGAGCGGTGAGCACGTCTGCTTCTGGGTACTGCTTTGTGAGCAGATTCACAGTTCCATCCAAGACGGCTTCGTGATCATCAACCACGAGAATTTTTGACTTGACTCGCTTTGGTGAATTTAGACTCATATTCAAATCCGTCGCAGTCTAGGGTTACTTTGGGGAGCTGAGGTTGGGGCGATCGCCAACGGAAGTGCCACGTTACCATCAACTCCTTTCTCTTATAAAAGCACTGTCCTCCGGTGACAAAGTGAAAAGCTTCCTTAAGATAGTCCAAATCTTTAAGAGTAGATGGACAGACTACTGTTGATTCATGAGGATAAGAGAGTTGAACTCTAATATCACTGAACTTCCCCTGTTTCGTTAAGCGGACATGAATGGATAGTTGGGTGGAAACCTCTGAGGGAAGCATACCAATTTTTTCAGTCTGGCATTGTTGAAACCCTCTGAGTACGCATCTGGTGTCGGTGTCATTGCTCCAACGGGATGTACCCCCTTGGGATAACGTAATTCGCAGTAATTCGTCTAAGGCGATTAAAATCACTCGAGAGCACTCAGGAGACTCATCCTGCCAATCCCCCGGCAGTTCCATCTGAATGTTAAGCTGGGGATTGTAAGTTTGCCACAGTTCGAGCAAATACTGTATGGCTAGGGGCAAACTTTCCTCAACAAAAGGAGGCGATAGGCGATCGCTCAATTGTCCCAGAGAATGATGGAACTTTTCAATCCCCTTTAACCAGCCTCGGACATGCTCCAGGGAAATCTCATGAGTATCTCCCAGCCATAACTCTAAGCTGCGACGCATCGCCAATGACTCTTGCAACAACCCATTACGAATTCGCTCAGTTTCACAATACAGTTGAAACCCTCGCCTGCGTTCCCACCATCGTAAGGCTCGTCGCGCCCTAGAGTAGGATAGGAATATCCCCACACAGATGGCTGCACCAGCACTCAAAACCATACTCTCTAAGACAATAAAATAGGAAACATCAACCATTTTGGGATCATCAATTTTTGGATTAGTGGATTCAGACCCGAGTAGAGAGAGCGCAGCACCGACTCCTTGCTTAAGCGGGATAGCAGGAACAAAAAGACGAAAAGCCTTACCTGATTGTATGCCAGTACAGTTAGCTGTGCTTTTGGCTCACAGCAGATTACTTAAGCCTTAAAAGCGTTTCAAGTCCATACTAGGAGTCTTAGAGCAGTCGCCCACTACCGAAATTTACCAAATTGCTTGCCGTTTTTGGATTCATCTATGACACAATCCTGCCAATCCCTTTGCCGAAAACTGCAAAAAACACCATTTTGAGTGAGGAGGATTCAAAAATCGGTCAAATCCTCCTCTAACTTAACTTGCGGCGGTCTAGGTCGGTCAGGTTTAGCCAGCAACCGCTCAAAGGCTAGCTGATGGTGTTGGTCAGCCAACCACGCATGATACGTTTGACTATGAATCGTCGCCGAATGTCCCATTTGTTGCGCCGCCAGCCCAATTTCCAGACCATACTGCATACTCCGAATCGCCCAACAGTGGCGCAAATCATAAAAGGCAGCTTATTGAAGTTTGTAGTATTTATGTAGTACGCTAATGACATTGCCGCAGAAGCGGCACAATGTCCATCACCCTGGCAGACAAGGAGCCAGTCAAATGATTCCCCGAAGTAATATCCGCAACATTGGAATTTCTGCCCATATCGACTCCGGTAAAACTACGTTGAGCGAACGGATTCTTTTCTACACGGGCAGAATTTATAAAATTGAAGAGGTTCGGGGAGGTGGTTCGGGTGCCACAATGGATTTCATGGAATTGGAGGAGGAAAAAGGGATTACCATCACCTCAGCCGCGACAACTTGCACCTGGAACGATACCCAAATTAATCTCAGGTAGTGAGCAGACTTTTTCCGGTGTCATCGATTTAATTGAGATGACGGCGCACTACTTTGCTGGCGAAAACGGCGAACAGCATCTGATTCTGCCGATTCCTTTAAACCTGCGGGAACCAGCACAAGAAGCGCGGGAAAAACTGCTGGATTGTCTGTCGATGTTCTCTGATGGGATTATGGAGAAGCTGCTGGAAGGGGAGGCGGTTCCGCAAGCGTTGATGTGGGAAACCATTCGCAAAGCCACCTTAAGCCTCCAGTTAACCCCAGTGCTGATGGGTTCAGCATTCAAAAATAAAGGAGTGCAGAATCTATTAGATGCGATCGCGCTTTATCTTCCTTCTCCCAATGAACGGGAAGTGGTGCAGGCGATTGACTCTCAAACCCATGAGTCGGTGACGGT
This sequence comes from Coleofasciculus sp. E1-EBD-02, assembly GCF_040218245.1. Classification (NCBI taxonomy): domain Bacteria; kingdom Bacillati; phylum Cyanobacteriota; class Cyanophyceae; order Coleofasciculales; family Coleofasciculaceae; genus Coleofasciculus; species Coleofasciculus sp. E1-EBD-02. Next base: position 16,797 of record NZ_JAVJQN010000042.1, read on the forward strand.
GGATTGCTATCCTGATAATCCTCTGTTAGCACTGGCGTTTAAAATTACCGAGGAGGATACGGGACAGCTTACTTATACCCGCCTCTATTCCGGTACGCTATGCCAAGGAGATACCGTCAAAAATAGCCGCACGGGTAAGCGAGTGCGAATTGGGCGACTGGTGCGGATGCACGCCAATCACCGACAAGAGATAACAGAAGCGACGGCTGGGGATATTATTGCCCTGATTGGTGTTGATTGTGCTTCGGGTGATACTTTGTGTGATCTTCTAAGCCATCTTTGCCTAGAGGGAATCGTTGTCCCCGAACCCGTGGTTACTCTGTCCATCATTCCCAAGCATCAGGATGATGTAGCACGTATGTCCAAAGCCTTGCATCGGTCAAAGGGAATGACGAAACGACCATCTTCAGGTCCAGTAACAAAACCTGATTCCGAAGCGAACATTGTATTAGAGGCAATAACTCCTCGTTTGGGCAGTAAATCCACTGATATATAGCATTTTTATTTGAGATGTAAACAAGCAGCCCTTAATCAGCGAAAATGCAATGATTTTGCTTGGAATTAAGTTTTTCAAATCCTATAAATACTGGATTTTTATATGTGTCCCTATTTAAATAATGTTTTCTTCACTACAGAAGTTACCCCCAACGCCCCAACGACTAGCAAACCGAAAATTGTAGTCGGTTCAGGTACAGCAGTAACAGACGTGAAAGCTTCCTCCCCAACTAGAGTTACCCCGGTCGGTGTTGTGATGGTGGCAAATGCTGTCTGTCTAAGAGTAGAGGGCAAATCCTCAGATGGCAATGTATCGGCTGGATAAATAAAAAGTCCTAAAAACGTGTTATTGGCTGGATTTTGGGGATTGAAATCAGCCAAATCATCAAAGATGATCACATCAAATAAAGTCGGTGCAGGCGGCATCTGGAAATCATTGGCTACGACAATTGAGTTAGATAATCCGGCAAAAACCTCATCTCCTACGCTGATCCTGAAGGATTGACTAGCGTTGCTATATAAACTCCCATTTGGTGTCACGATGGGCTCGATTGAGTCATCGAAGATAAAGTTACCACTAACTGGAGTCCCGGTTGCTTGGTCGTTGAACGAAAATTGAAAATTAAACTGGGTAGCTTGTGCAGAACTTATCCCGATAGTTCCCCCAGCAATAATTGCTACACCAGTTGCTAGGGATAACGGCTTAATCCCGGAAATGGTCATAGATATTCTTATCCTTGATGATTGCTTATTAGGGTTGCAAGTAGGGTCTACATTGTAGTTTGACATACTCCTACGCTTGCATCATAGATTATAACATGGGATTCGTCAGTTGAAACCCCTAGAAAACGGTAAAATAAGATACAAAATAGTTTTTATAGACGACCTACTCTAGTCCGATAGTCCAACAAGCAATGGAATCAAGAGAGAATCTCTATCTCATAGCCATAACCTTGCTCCGTCAAAAATAACTGTCGGTGACGGGCAAAATCTTCTTCACAAGTCCGCAGGGAAACTAGGGTATAGAAACGCGCCACTCTGCCATCGTTTTTAGGGCGCAGAATCCGTCCCAAGCGCTGGGCTTCTTCCTGTCGGGAGCCATATTTTCCTGAGACTTGAATTAACACGTCCGCATCGGGTAAATCAAGGGCAAAGTTACCGACTCTTGAGAGGACTAATCCTTTTAATTCTCCTCTGCGAAACAAGGAATAGAATTTTTCCCGTTTCCTTTGGGAGGTTGAACCGACAATTAGGGGAAACTCGGTAACCTTGGCTAAGTGTTTGAGTTGAGAAAGGTACTCCCCAATAATCAGGATTTTGTGGTCGGCTGCTTGTTGGATCAAATGCTGAACCACCTCAACTTTGCGGGGATTTTCTGCCGCCACTCGGAACTGCTGGCGACGAGGAGTAACCGCATAGTGCATTTGCTGCTCACTATCCTGGGGGATGCGAATTTCTGTACAACAGGCTGTGGCGATGAATCCTTGAGTTTCCAATTCACGCCAAGGTACGTCGTAACGCTTAGGACCAATGAGCGCAAAAACATCTCCCTCCCGTCCATCTTCTCGAATCAGAGTGGCAGTGAGTCCCAAACGCCTTCTGGCTTGGAGTTCAGCGGTGATGCGGAAGACAGGGGCTGGGAGCAGGTGGACTTCATCATAGATAATCAGCCCCCAGGAACGGGCGTTAAAGAGGGAGAAGTGAGGAAAATCAGCTGCTTGGTTAGGACGATAGGTGAGAATTTGATAGGTGGAGAGGGTGACGGGTGCGGTGGATTTAACCTCGCCACTGTATTCGGCAATGGCGTCAGGGGGTAAGTCTGTTTTATCGAGGAGTTCTCGACGCCATTGTCTCACGGAGGTTAAGCTGGTGGTTAGGATTAAGGTATGTTCGCCAACGGCTGCCATAGCTGCCATACCGACAATGGTTTTTCCTGCGCCGCAAGGAAGGCAAATGATGCCACTTCCCCCTTGGACGTAACCGGATTGATAGAAAGCTTCGGTGGCTTGTTGTTGGTAGGGGCGGATTTGGAACGGTTGACCACTGCGAGTCTGAGAACGTAATTGCAGGGGTAAGGTGTCACCTGTAACGTATCCGGCTAAGTCTTCAGCGGGATAGCCCAGATCAACTAAGGCTTTTTTGAGTAGTCCGCGAAAGCTAGGGTTAACGTGAAAGGAGACGGGGGAAAGGCGCTTTTCTAGGAAAGGGGCAACCGATTTTTCCCGGATTAAGAGTTCTGCCAAAGGCGGGTCAGCAACGTTAAGCTCAAGAAAGAAAGGATCGTCTTTTCGCTCAAGGCGGGTGAGTCCGTAACGCTCTCCCAGAGTCCGGATTTCCTGAATCACTGCTTCGGGAACAGGGTACTTGGCATAGTGATGGAGTGCAGTGAGCATCCCTTCCACTGCTAATCCGGCGGCGCGAGCATTCCAAATACTCAAGGGGGTAAGGCGGTAGGTGTGGATGTGTTCTGGGCTTTTGATCAGTTCAGCAAAGGGAGCGATGGCAACTCTAGCCCCATCAGCCTTAGGGGAGTGAACCTCTAAGAGAATGGTGCGATCGCTCTGGACAATGAGGGCATTTTCGGGGTTGTAGGACATTTAAAGGCAGAAGAATCTAAGGCAGAAGGTAGAAGAGTTTAAGGCTTTGGCACACTATAACCTAGCTTCTGCAAAGCACGGTGAAACCGAGTTTCCGATTCAAGTGGCACCACTAAACGGCGTTCCCCAGCCAAGAAACAATACTTTTTGGTGCGGGAATCATTGGCAATTAAGAGGGCGATTGCCGGATCATTACATTCAATTAAACGGGCTGTTCCTAAATCCTGCAAACTCCCTGTCCGGGACTTGACATCGGCTAAAAATTGTTCAACGGTTTGGGGTAAAGGTTCCGGACTGCGTGCCACTAAGAAGTCTTCTAACTCTTGGAGTCTGTAACCTTCTGCGACGGCTTTGAGTAATTTCGTTGGCTCTAAACGCCACACCGCATCAGAAACCTTCTGGGTATACAACTCCAGTAGCAGCACATCAGCCGCTGTCAGGGATTCTCCCATTGCCGCTATTTCCAGATTGGGTAAGACTCGCAAAACGGGTTGAACCTCTGGAGAGGCTGGGGTGTAATGATCCGTTAGTTCTAAACAGTAAGCGCCAAGGGGAGTCAAGCGGAAATACAGCAACCCATCGTAGCGGCTCAAGAACTCTAGGTCATCGGTTCCCCAATTGTTGCAATAGTCAGAACGAGCCTCCCGTGGAGAAATGTACGCCACATCAACCATGCCTAACGTGGCAGCATATTCAAATAATAGGCAGAGTACATACCTGCCTTGCAACATACTCCAGTCGTGATACCCCAGATAACCTAAACTGCCGTAGCCAGCTTCACAAATATAGAGATCCCAAGGGTTGCGGGTGACTTCAAAATCATAATCGCTTGCCTGGATGTAGCGAAAAAATTCATCCACCTGAATCCAATGATTGACGGGACAAGCGTATAGTGCCATTGTAATCGCCTCCCGCCGTCCCACCACAGCGGTTAAGCTTCTTTTCCCTTTACCCGTTTGCCCTTTAATCTGATCAATACGCCTGAATTCATCCAAAAGTTTAGTTTTACGCCATTTCTGCCAGAGGGTGTGTAGGGTTTTTGGAGGAGCAAGAGTGAGGGCTTTTTGACCCGCTTTGGTTAAACGCAGTTTTTTGCCGGACAACTCGGCTAAACCGCCTGCTTGCACGAGCATCGACCAAGCAAAGGCACGGATAAAGCCAATGGGTTGGTCATAAAAGTTATCCTCTTCTGGAGGGGGATCGGTGTAATAATCTCCACCAGAAAGTATCGCTGTCATGGTTTTCAAGGTAGCCGCAGAAGGAAAGCGAGTTTTATCGCTTACAGAGACCTTACCCGTATCAATCAGCCGCAGCACCGCTAATAAGTCTTGCTGTGCGGCTCTTTCCATCAACCGCTGCTCAACAGAAACATCGACAACTTGGGTTTTAAATGTTCTACTGTTGTAGTCAATGACGGGTTGTTCTTGCTGGATAGTTTTGGGAATCTCATCCTCTGTTTTCAGCTTAGCTTGAGCTGGAGGTGGCACGAAAGCAGACAAGCGTTTCTGCAAGTCTTCTGGCATCAGATAGTCGAAGAAAAATAGTCCCAACCTGGAAGGGTTTTGCAGGGTGCCATAGGCATTAACCGCACCCCAATTGGGCAACTGCCCATACTTTGCCTGAAACTGAGCCGCATCAAAGTGTGAATCCAGTGAATAAACCACTTCTGATACAGCAGTTTGTTGGAGTGGGTCGAGTTTTTCCCACTGTGCTTTGAGTTCTTTTCCTTGCAGGTAGGGCTGAATTAGGGCAACCAGTTCGGCTTTGCGGGTTGGTCGTTCGGTTGTTGGCAGGTGTGGCAGGAGTCTTCTGAGATAGTCTACAGTTTGCTGGTTGAGCGCCTCAGCAACGGTGGCAATGATTGGGTCTTTGGAGTAAGGCATCAGCACTGATGAAGGTGACAGGCTTTAGGAATTAGGGTAGCAGGAAAAGGGAGAATCCGTTTTCGCCCATCGATGAACTTGGCGTTGGTTGGCAAAGAGAATTTGTGCGCCATGGCGCACATTTTTAACCATCCTCAATTGCTTTCTATGGCAAACTGCCGTCGCAGAGCATTAGTGGATTCCTTAGAACATGCACGAGTCACCTGTTTGACTGGTTTGGGGGTGAATTGGACAGCCACACACCATCTGCCATCCTTCCGGTAAAAATGCCAGGTTTTAGCTCCTTGTGCTGGTAATCGGTTGATTCTACGGCGAAAATCTCCAATTTCAGATGACACATACTTGCCAAACTTGTCCTCTAAGCAGTAGGGAACCCGAATCTTAATCGTTTGCCCATCCCACTGGCAGGTCTGATTGCCGAATGACTCGTCTTTAGCTCCTACCACATAAGATTGTCCTTTGGAAATAGTGACCCGAATGGGAGCCGCTTTAAGGTATTTGATTTGCAATTGGTAGTGGTGGAGCTTGCGCTTTTTATGGTGCAATTGAAAGCGTAAATTCTGCCAGTTAGTATCCTTGTACTGAAGAGATACCGAAAGAGGAAACTGACAGCCAGTTTTACTATTCTGCCAGTTTTTTCTACCGTAAAATTTACGGGCATTTTTTAGCTTGCGTGTAGCCTTTTTAATCCACTTCTCGCCGGATTTGACCTTAGCAGCTAGCACCTTAATGTGACGCTTACGGTTGGCTTTCGCCGTATCTACCGCCCCCTGACTGAAGGCTATCACACTATTGGCGTGACGCTTGTTTATCCCATACGCCTGCTGCAAATGCGTATTCCATTGAGATTTGTTGAATTCATCTTTCCAGAGGAGATAATTGGCTGTCTCGCATACTGCTTGATGGAAAATAAATGAATATTCGGACAGGAACATTTCCAGTTGAGTCTTTCCCAACGGGTTTAACTCGTTGGCTGGAGTAGGAAGTCCTTTGCAGTATGTGATAGTAGCCATTGATTCGACCTGGCGGCAATGTATGTTGAACAGATGCGGCTTAAGGACAAGGCTCCTCAGCCTATCCCCTTTGCGGCTCATACGTTGTCACAGTTGCGTCAGCACCTGCATCAAAGCCGTCTAGAGAAACAGGAGCAAGTCCGCTATGGGTTAGCCCAAACTCCAGTGGAAACGTTCAACGTCCAAGAGGAAGAACGGTTCTGTGACTTCCGCTTGAAAACGGCGCTGGGTAAGAATTTTGCGGGTGTAGGATATTATTAAGCCAAAGTGCTGGCACTCTGGGTAGAGCGATAGGAGAGAGTGTAAGAGGCAGATGGGTGTGCATCTGGAGCATCATTGAGCATGGCTAAGGCGACCTGATGAGCCTTTGTGCGTAGGCGAGCGCCAGAGCCAAACCACGTTGAAAACAGACGAGCTTCGGCGAGTGCTTCTCGCTGATGATCCAGCCATTCAGTAATGCTGTTGTAAGCATCCCAGAGAACGATATCGCCACTGATGATCTCGGCTTCAGTATTGATGAGTTTGGCGAGAATCCAAATGCGTTTTCCACCTTTGAGGCTCCCTGCGGCTTCTAACTGCACGCCGCCTCTCGAGAGGAGGGGGTCAAACCAGCGAAAGGCTTCTTCGTTTTGCAGGGGGGTGTAGTCATGCTTGACGATACCGAGAAACGCCTGATCGCGATCGCGCCGCAGCTTTTTCTTGAGAATAATCTCTGAAGAATTCCCTTCAACCTGATATAAGGGTTCTTCAATGACTCGCCAATTCAATCCGGCTTCAACAATTGCTTGTTCAGTCGTTGGCGGATTTTGCAAGACGGTGCCAAGTTTATGCCAAGCGGCTTGATGGACAAAAAATCCTGACTCAAATTTGTGTGACATGAGCGAACTCTCCTTTGAAGAGATTGTGAATGATTTCTAGCTATTTGTTAGAGTGGCTCTCAACAATTGGTTCTAATTAGAGTTTATAATTCAAGGATATGTTTCCCTGATCCGGCTTGATGTCCCCTTTAAACAATAAGGTAACATCCCATGAACGCCCCACAGATTGAATTTGTCCCCCTGCGCGATGCGGTGAGTACAGAGGCTCTGACAACCCTGGATGTACTGGTTAAAATTGTTCCGCCACAGCCAGAGACTAACCTAAAACGACCCGAACTTAATCTGGGTTTGGTGATTGACCGTTCCGGTTCGATGGCAGGGAAGAAAATCGCTTATGCCCGTCAAGCGGCGTGTTATGCGGTGCAGCAACTTCTGGGGAGCGATCGCGTGAGTGTGACGATTTATGATGATATCGTCGAAACCTTAATTCCTAGTACCCTCGCCACGGAAAAGAATTACATTACCCGTCAGATCGAACGGATTCACCCCAGAAACATGACTGCCCTCCATGATGGCTGGGTCGAAGGTGGTAGGCAAGTGAGTCAATATTTGAATCATGAGGGGTTGAATCGGGTGATTTTGCTCTCAGATGGACTAGCCAACAAAGGGCAAACCAATGCTGACGCGATCGCCTCTGATGTCTATGGATTGGCACAACGGGGTGTGAGTACCACCACAATGGGGGTTGGGGATGATTACAACGAAGATTTGCTGGAGGTGATGGCGAATAGTGGGGATGGGAATTACTATTACATTGATACTCCTGAACAACTGCCAGAGATTTTCCAAACTGAACTGCACGGCTTAATGGCAACCATGGGGCGGGAAGTGCGCCTAGGGATTGAGCCACAAGCTGATGTGGATGTGGTTGATGTCTTTAATGATTTGGATGTCTCCCCTCAGGGTGAGTTCAAGTTACCCAATTTAGTCAAGGGTAACCCTTTTGTGGTTGTGGTGCGGCTCAAGGTGCCACCCATGAGAGAAACCGACAGTGCCAACCTCTGCAATTTCCGTTTAAGTTGGGATGAACCCGAACAGCAGGAACGACAACGGATACGGCAGATGTTCCAACTGCCCGTCGTCGCGGCGGCTGCTTTTGCTGAATGTCCCCTGAATCCAGAGGTGCAGCAACAGGTGGTACTGATGAGTGCAGCACGCGCTAAGAAGGAAGCGGTGCAAAAGGTAGATGAGGGAGACTATGCAACCGCGAGCCAATTGCTACAAACCGCCCGGGAGCAAGTGTTGGCAGCCCCGGCATCCCCTTTGATGGAACAAGAGGCGATCGCGTTAATTGATTTGGATCGGGATCTTCAGTCACGACGGGTGCAACAATTCCGCAAAATGTCTACTTATCAGTCTCATAGAAGTCGCCGCAGTATGAGCCAGTCTACTTATCATGACTATCAAGTGCAGCGAAGTCAACGATATCGGGGGCAGAATTTACCCGATGATCTGCGGGGTCGAATTGAGGTGATTCAGGGGGATATTACGAAGCAACGGGTTGATGCGATTGTTAATGCTACGGATAATTATCTGTCGGGTAGTGGTGGTGTTGATGCGGCAATTCACCGGGCGGCTGGATCTGAGTTAAAAAAAGAATGTGAACAGATCCATCGTTGTGAGACGGGTGAGGCGAAGATTACCCGTGGCTATAATCTGCCCGCTCGATGGGTTATCCACACAGTCGGTCTGGTTTGGCAGGGAGGTCATCAGGGAGAGGATCAGATTTTGGCTCAATGTTATCGTAATTGTTTAATGTTGGCAGAGCAATACTCGATTAAAACCATTGCCTTCCCGGCTATTAGTACAGGGTTGCGGGGTTTTCCAAGTGACTGGGCATCCCGAATTGCTTGCTCGCAAGTCAGAACATTTTTACAGAGAAATTCTGCGATTGAGAAGGTGGTTTTTGTTTGCTTCGAGCAGCGGGATTTTGATTGCTATTTAAATAGCGTTTAATCAGTCCGCGCCGCTTAGGTTAATACCAGAAAAATCTCGCTCAAGAGCGGTATAACGTTCGAGCAATTCTTGGCGGTTCATTACATCTGCTCTCAAATAACTTCCCTCAGTATAGTACAAATGAACTGGTTTGAGTTCCTCCGGTGCAGATGTTCCTTGAGTAGCTCACAGTTGCTTACTTGATATTATTTAGGATGGCTTAAGATGGCTGTATAATACAGTTCCTGCTGCCAAATATGGTAAGCTAGAGGGGTTAAATGAATGGTTATTCAAAACTTTGACTTTTTGAATTTAAGTAGGAACGGAGACCATAAACTCCCGCCACGCCTAAAAGTTCCAAGTTGTGTGCCGCATTGTGGTCAGCATGGGCAAGGTAGCCACAATAGACACACTTAAAAGAGTCACCTTTTCGGTTTCGTCTATCCCATCTGTTGCAGCTCGAACAGAACTGTGAAGTTTTAAAGGGGTCTTTCACCACTAGCTGAATCCCCTCCTCTTCACACTTTCTCTCCAACCACTGCACCAAAGTGCGATAAAGCCAATGGGACAACCGCCTGTTAAACACCCGGGAGAACGTCCCCCGTTTGCCGTGTTTAACCTTCTTCAAGTCCTCTATACTGAGAACTTTTATCGAAGACCAATCAACCTTTTTCAGCGCCTGACCCAACCGAGATTTAATTTCGGCGTGGGTATGTTTTTGACGCTTTTGAAACTCATTTATTCGTTGATAAATACTTTGTCCAACTACCTGGGAGTCACTGAATACGACGCCGTTTTTGTAGTTGGAATCCATCCCGACCACCTGACCTGATGTTTTCAATGGAGGTCTAACTTTCTCAAATATAAAATCAATCCACAATCGCCCTTTCTTCAACCCCATGCGGATAGTTTTAGATAGCTGCCATCCCTGAGCTAACCGTTGATTGATTACTGAGGTGGACTTGAGCGGGATAACTAACTTGGGCGCCCCCGATCCAATCAGTTTGACGCACCAATCAAAGCCCTTTTTCTTAAAGGGAGAGATGGTGACGAAGTGGTAAAACAAGGTGACGGTATGCCATCTGAGTTGCGGTTTACGTTTTTTGTTCTTTTTTCGTTGAGAACAAACGCATTCGCTAGCTTGTTTAGCCAGGGCTTGTCCCAAGCGGGTTGTGATGCCAAACCGCTCTCTTGCCTTGTGGACGGTGGGTAAGTCAGCTAGCTTCCCGGAAAAGTCTTTTCGCTGCCAAAACAGGTCAACAAAGTACTGCATGACATCATGGCATTGAGCCAAAAATTCGCGCACAATTAGAAACTTACCCACATTCAAATCATTCAGGTAAACCCTAGCTGTGCGCTTGATTGTATTTTTGTTTCTTTTCAATGCCATTATGCCATTGTCATCTATGGGTAGTGGTCTTTGTACAGATGATATCTGATTGTGCCAGGGTTCACCCCCAGAATAAGAGCCGTATCGGTTATTTTATGTCATCTTGGATTGCGACTAAATAAAAGTATAGCAAATAAAGTCACGTAGATTGGAGAATTATTTACAATGCCATCAGTGGTTAATTGCGGTCGCAGTTGATTGTCACGACCGAGAAATAGTACATAGAGATTGAGGTAATTGGCTTGTTGTTGAACGGCGATCGCACGTTTAGCACTCCGCAGAGAGCCGGGTTGGTTTAACTACCCGATAACAGCTGCCGTTCCTGTACATTTTTCGAGGTTGATTCGTAAACTTGACCGCGATAGCACAGATTTTTTTTCATGATCAAGGGTTCTCAAAACACTGATTTTCAACTAAGCTGTGGTAATCAATTGAATAATTACTGGCATTCAATTAATAGTATGTATCTTCAGGTCAACCAAAGGTTGAGTCAAATTGAGGACTTCTCTAGCCTCAGATTCATTCAGTAAGTTCTGAAAACTTGAGGAAAATCCAGGGGGAAGCAAATCGGCACTTGATGCGGTGTAGTTACTAGACCGACATTCTAACCAGCTTTACCAGGTTTTTGTTGCATGATAAACGCCTTGGTCATCCTGAGTAATGATTCCTTTTTGCAGCAAAGCCTCCACATTAAACTTAACCGTAGGAGAATCGGTTTTCAATTTTCGTGACCAATAGGGGGCAGTCTGCCGCACTTTCCTTAACAAAGCCAGCCAACTCATGGAAGAGTCTTGCAAAAGTATTAAAATGAGTTCCTGTAACTTCTTTGATTGTCTGAATATTCTTTTCTTTTTTGTCTTCTTCGTCTTGGGTTCATTCATCTTTACTTCCCTCCAGCCATGAGATTTAACTATTCCCGGCGACTGCCTTAAAAACACGAAGATTCAAACTCTACATAATGATGACATCTCAACAATCCTACCAACCTTGGCATCTAAAATACCGCCCTCAAAACCTATCTGAGCTAGTTGGTCAACCCCTAATTGTCAGAACCTTAACCAACGAACTCAAAACGGGAGGGAGCATCCCATTTTGGCAAATAGGCGGGAAGAGTAAATTTTTAATTCGCGATTATCAATCGCGAATTAAAATGATGATGTTGGCTCTCGTTGTGTGACCTCGTTGTGTGACCGAATTGGGGATGGGGAAGAGGATGAATCCTGAAGGGGTGACAAGCTCGCGTCAAAGGTAGGCAGGGTATGGGGTGTGGGGTGTGGGGAAAATATTAGAGAAAAACAAAAGCCCATAAGAGGAGATAGGCTAAGGAGTGAGCGCTCTCGCTTGCGAGCCAACGCCGTCAACTGGAAGGACTTCAGGGTCAAAATGAATAAACAATAGAGTTTTTGGTGACTCCCTGAGTAAGGTTCAATTTTTCCCTACACCCTACACCCAGTAGTACCCTCAAGTCCCTTGTCACCCCCTCAGGGATGAATTGCTCTCCACCTTGATTGAGCAGGGATTCCAGCCACAAAGAGTGCCTATTACCAGTGAAGAGCGATCGCGAAGACTTACAACAGATAAGATAGCAATCCTAAATAGGTTGTGGCAATTTAAAAACTGTGAGCCTTGCTATACTTGGGTTTCAAGTTTTTCACCTGTCACAACTCAAAGAGGATTGCTAGAGTATACTTGAACGACTTAAGGTGGCATAATTAGTGAGGTAAATATTCACACAGTTTGCTCATGACCAAAGCCGAACGCCTGGAACTGGAAGCTTGCCTAAGACGAGCCAGTGAGATTCTGTACAACAATAGTGATACAGACAGTTTAGAAACCCTAGCTGACATCGAGATTACAGTCAGAAATAAGATATTAGAACACGTTAGTCCCCAAATCGCCCTTTTTTTATCACCAAAAAGACCCAAACCCGACGCGGGAAAACCCGAACCCTAAAAAGCTGCCTGGGAAAACTGAAGATTACCAAAAAACAAGCAGATGCTTTAGGAATAGAAGCCTATACACGCCATAGTCCTTTGCTGGAAAAATGCTGTCTCCTTTTAAGCGCCAATGAATCCTATCAAAATGCCGAGAGTGACTTATATCTGTTAACGGGGCTAAAAGTTGGTCACTCAACTCAGCATCGAAAAGTGAACCAAATTGAATTACCCCTTCCTGATCTAAAACAAGGGTTATCAGAGATAAGCGTTGATGGCGGGAAAATTCGCTTGAGGGCGGAAGACAAAGGAGAAGCGAGTTTTTGGCAAGAATATAAAACAGCTCGCTACCTACGGGATTTATTACGGAGCCTTCTTTCAAGATAATCTATCTTTAACGAATTGGATAAATAGTCAAACATTAACCTCACCCTTGTACTGCTTAGGGGATGGACATGACGGGATATGGAACATCTTTGCCGAAATTGGGGAGAATAAAGATAGAATCGAAATTTTAGACTGGTATCACCTGACCGAAAACCTGCATAAAATAGAAACAAAAAAATCCATCAAAGACCAGTTAGAAGCTGACCTGTGGGCGGGACAGGCATCCGAGGCGATAAAGTTGTTGAAATCAGCTCAACCCCTAGGAGGAAACAACTTTATTAGCTATCTGAACAAGCACCGTCAAAGGTTAATCAATTATCAATCTTATCAACAGGAACAAATTTGTTCAATTGGCAGCGGAGCCGTGGAGTCAGCCGTCAAACAAATCAGCCACCGTGTTAAGCTAACTGGCGCCCAGTGGCTCAAAGAAAACGTGGCTAACATTTTACAACTTCGTTGTGCGTATTTGAACGGTAAACTGGCTATTTAAGGACTTTCCATGACTTTCCTTTTTGAGACAATTCGCAAGTTATAATTGCGAATGTAAGTCGATGGAGATAGAAAGAAATGGGTAGAAGAATCTCCCGAAAGTCACAACAAGATAAACTTGAGAGAATAACTCGTTTACAGACGGCAATTGCTAGTCTTGAAACCTACCAAAGTTTCTTTGAGAGTCAAGGGAAACTCGCCCCGGAAGATGCTTGGGTCGCGCGTTATCAAGTCCGACAGTCACAAAAAATTTACTGGTACTACAAACTACAGGCTAGTTCACCCACTTTCACAACCACAAGTGACACACCCAAGTTAAGTAAATATAAGCATTTAGGCAAGGCGGGAAGTGAAGCCCATGTCGCTTCTGTGATGTCTGTCACCAGAAGAACGATAGTGTCCGAATTACAAAAAACCATTGATTCTCTTAAAAATAGCTTACTAGATATTTCTTTTGACTCTGAGCAAGAAGATATCTAATATTTAGGTTAAGCAATTATTCGCGATTATAACTCGCGAATAAGTTTTCTCTCTTTTCCAAAATGGGATGCTCCCAAACGGGAAACCTACCCAACGTCTTCCTATTCGATGGTCCACGAGGAACAGGGAAAACCTCCACCGCCCGAATTCTCGCCAAATCTCTTAACTGCCTATCATCGAGCCAACCAACCCTCACCCCCTGTGGCACCTGTTTGAGCTGCCGCAGCATCTGTTCAAGCAGTAACTTGGATGTCCGAGAACTGGATGCCGCCAGTAACAATGGTGTCGATGATATCAGGGAATTGATTAATTACAGCAAACTGTCAACAACCAATCGCTACCGTATCATCTATCTAGATGAGTGCCAAATGTTGAGCCGCTCTGCCCAAAATGCGGCTCTCAAGCTATTTGAAGACCGACTTCCTAATACTATTTTCATTCTGGCAACAACTGAATCTGAAAAACTCTTAGATACTATTATCAGTCGCTGTCAACATTTCCAATTCCGCCGTCTCTCTACCCAAGATATCATAGAACGATTAAGCCAAATAACTCTAAATGAGAAAATCTCGGCTAACCCTGAAGCTCTCCGGCTAATTGCTCAGCATTCTCAAGGAGGTATGAGAGATTCGGTACAACTGTTAGAGCAATTGGCTATGAGTACGAATGGTAAGATTGAACCTCACCATGTCCGGGACGTCATTGGCAATATTCCGACTGATTCCTTAGTAGACCTTTGTGTTTCTATTTTCCAGGATACACCCCAAAGACTTCATAATCTGATGGCGCTGTCTAACCAACTCAACGATGAGGGAGTAGAACCCGTTCACTTAGTCAGAGAACTCCTCGCCATTCACCGAGACTTGCTGGTGTTTCAACTTTCCCAAGACACTAATTCTCTCACACAAGGTAAAGTTCCCTTCGCCAGCCTGATTGACCTGTCCTCCATCGAATCTCTATCCCAGCTTGTCTCTATCCCAGAAATACACCATCGGCTCCTAATCCTAGAAGCCGCAGCGTTAAGCGTTCAACAATCCTCTAACCCTTTAATCGGGCTGGAAATTTGCCTGCTGCAACTTGCCTATCTTTCTTTAGGAAAGGAATGACACTTGCAGTAAAAGAGATGGGGAAGTGAGTTCAAAATTCCCCACCTTCCTTAAGCTAAAACGCATTTCAATTGTGTATTCCCTGTTGCCTGTTGCCTTCCTTGGGATTGAGGCATCCCAATCTAAATGCCGTCTTACTAGTCTCTATGAAAGCTTTCACTCTCACAGGAAATGATACCCATCGAATCACGCATTTTATCCAAGAACAGAAGCATAATTTAGATCCAAAGTGGGCGATTTTCAATGTTCAACACTTCTCCTTTAAGCAACTAGAATATGCCCTAATTTACGCCCAAACTCTGCCTTTATACGGTCAAGAAAAACTTCTAGTTATTCGAGGTAAAATCACAGCCAATCATTTTGAATTGCTCAACAAACTGCTGTCTCTAAATACACCCTCAACTGTCGTTCTAATTACTCCAATCGACACCCGTACTCGCATCGGCAAACTCATCAAACGTGCAACAACTGTCAAACAATTTAATTGTACGCCTTCCTGGAAAATCAATGAACTGGCGACTAACGTTCAGCAAGAATCACGCACTCTGGGAGTCAACCTACCTCTAGCCGTTGCTACCTACATTGCCAGCGCTTCAAGGACTCTCAACCTCATGGCTGATCAAAAGTGCGATCGCGCTATTTAATCTCGAAGGTGAAATCAAACAAGGACTACCCTCGGATTATTTTACCACCCGTCTACTGACTCTGCTTACCTATTAGAAAAACAATGAAACTAACTTGCTCCTCTGTTGACCTACAAACTCACCTTTCTCTCTCCTGTCGTGCGGTTCCATCTCGACCCTCTCACCCCATTTTAGGTAATATACTCCTATCTGCTTGCTCAGACACGCAACAGATACACTTAACCCGCATTTCTCACAAAAGGTACGAGCGTAAACGACAGAAGCCTTGACAGAGAGGGATTTCACCTCAGTTAGATCCCCCAGTCGCACCTAACAGTGTGTTGTTCCTTCAATAGTCTGAATTCGAGTCCCCCTTAACAAGCAGAAATTGATAAATTTAGACTCATATTTTGGGATAGAGATTAAATTTAGTTAGCGTAATAAATACGCTAATGAGTGGCGGTTTAACATTTAGACGCTCCAATTCAAATATAACAAAGAACTAAAATCTCTTCAAATATTGATATAATTAAGGTAGGTGAAAGTTAGATTTTTGCATCATGACTGCCAAGTTGCTTCAAAAAAAACATCTCCCCCTCAAGTTTGGAAAAAAGAAAGGAAAAGAACTTCTTGCCAACTTTAACGGCGGTCGAATCACGTCAGATGCGGGAATCGTCTGGTTGGCAGAATTAGATAAAAAACTAAAAATTACAGCAAGATTTGCTGAATGCTTTCAAGACATCGGAATTTAGCTTATGTAGATTATTCAGTTCATCAATTACTCGCTCAAAGAGTTTACGGCATTGCTTTAGGCTATGAAGATGTCAATGACCATGACCAATTACGCTATGATCCTGCCTTGGCAATAGCTCTAGAAAAACTAAATTTTGATGACTCATCATCAACCATTTTAGCCGGAAAGAGTACCTTAAATCGGCTTGAATATTGTCCGGAAACAATCCTTCAACAACAAGAATCTCGCTATCATCGTATTGAAGGAAATCCTTCAGAGATAGAAAAAGCCTTTGTAGACATCTTTTTAGAGTCTTATCAAACCCCTCCTCAACAAATCATTTTAGACATGGATGTCACCGATGACCAAGTTCATGGTGGTCAGGAAGGAGCATTTTTTAATACTTATTATAAAGGAGTCTGCTATGCTCCTTTGTATATTTTCTGTGGACATCATTTATTAGTGGCAAAATTACGTCCTTCTAATATAGATCCAGCCGAAGGAGCGTTAGAAGAATTACAGAGAATCATTGCCTTAATTCGAGAGAAATGGCACGATAAGCATATCATCGTGCGAGGCGATAGTGCTTATGCTCGTGAAGAGATTATGAATTTCTGCGAAGAAGAAGGTGTAGATTATGTGATAGCAATGGCAACAAATAGCCAATTGAAGTTACGAGCAATGAATGTTATTGAGAAAGCAAAAAATGAATATGAAGAAAATTTATTACCAGTCATTGAATTAATGGATAGCGTTTTTTCTAAAAATGAAGACTTAGAAGAGGTGAGAAAATTAGTCCCCAATGCAACTTGGTTTCGCTCGCTCTATTATCAAACCGAAAAGTCATGGAGTCGTCAAAGAAGAGTAGTTACTAAAGTAGTTTATGGGAGTCAAGGGTTAGAGCTTCGTCATGTTATCACATCTTTACACACTTCTCAAATTACACCCTCTCAACTTTATACTAAAAAATATTGTCCGAGAGGGGAGATGGAGAATCGGATTAAAGAACAGCAATTGGACTTATTTGCTGACCGAACTTCTACCCAAACCTTTCAAAGTAATCAACTCCGCCTGTGGCTATCTTCAATAGCGTATGTGTTAATGCAAGCATTTCGTTATCACGGTTTGAGAAAAACTTCTTTGTCCAAAGCAACTGTCGGAACAATTCGCCTCAATCTCCTTAAGTTAGGAGCGAGAATTACCGTTAGTATGAGAAGGGTTGTTATCGCCCTATCCAGTTCTTGTCCATATCAAGGAATTTTAGCGATCGCGCACTCAAGAATTCAAGCCATTCCCAATACGAGTTAAGGTTTTAGCTCTCGAAGATAACCAGCATAGTTGTAAAAATGACTGAAGCTTTTTTCCGTCTATTTTGTCATAGAAATTTGCCAAGACTAACGCTCATTTTATCGAATGCGTCGGGTAAGGGTTAGCAATTTCAGGTTAATCTTGTTGGAGATCTGGAATTTTTCTATTCTGCGCATGAAAAATTCTACTTTTCCCATTCAAATTAGCTTCTCAAATTAGTTTGTGAGAAATGCGGGTTAACAGCGTTTAACCTCAGCTTGGGAATCAAAACCCGTTTCTTGGCTCACATTGAAACGGGAGGTCAGGTTACTATCCCAGCTAAACTTTTCCAGGATATCGTGTCCCATCTGCCCGAGGGAGACATTACGGTTTCGGTACAACCTGAAGCCCAGGAAACAGAAGACGCTGACCCCAGTTGGATGATTACCCTAACCCACGCCAGCGGACGATACCAATTCAAAGGCACAAACCCGGAAGACTTTCCCCAACTGCCTGCTATTAATGGGGGACATTCCCTTCAAATTCCTACGTCATCGTTAAGCGAGGGAGTCCAAAGTTCGTTGGTTGCCACTAGCACGGACGAAGCCAAACAGGTTCTGTGTGGCGTTCACCTTACCGTACAACCCGATTCTCTGGAATTTGCGGCAACTGATGGTCATCGACTTGCGGTAGCGCAGACGGCGACTCAGGTGACGGAGACGGAAACTACTGATGAGGCACAAGCGGAACCAACCCAACTGACGATTCCCACCAAAACCCTCACTGAGTTAGACCGGATACTCTCCACCTCCAAGCCAGAAAATCCAATTGCCCTCCATTACTGCCAAGGTCAAGTTATCTTTGATGCTCAATCAGCCTATCTGACTAGCCGTACTTTAGAAGGGCAATATCCAGAATACCGCGCCTTGATTCCTAAAAAATTCAAAAATCACATTACGGTCGAAAAACGTCAGCTACTAAAAGCTCTGGAACGGATTGCCATATTAGCTGATCCTAAGAACAAAGTGATCCGATTGACCCTTGACAAAAAGAACCAACACGTTCTCCTGACAACCGCCACAGAAAATGGCACAGGTCAGGAAGTGATTCCCGCACAAATTTCCGGGAAAGACCTAGAAATTGCCTTCAACAGTCAGTATCTCATTGAGGGTCTAAAAGTTACCAAAACTTCTGATATCCGACTGCAAATTAATGAGACCCATTCCCCGGCTATTCTTACCCCATTAGGGGGACAAAATCTCACGTATTTATTAATGCCTGTGCAGATCACGGGTTGAAAAATTAAGACTTTTTCCCCCACCCTACAGCTAGTCTGCCGTTTAGCTTTCTGAGCCGCCCTTTCAGAGGAGGCAGAGGGGTTCTGGAACCTCATCCCTAATCCGATGAAGTAACCCTTCTGCTTTGTTCTGGCTGGTTGCGGCTGTGTCAGCTAGATGCATTGGGGTTTTTCCTAGAAAGTCTTTGCTCGCTATCGCTCGTATGGAAGCGATTACACTCTCACGGTATAAATTATGAGCGAAAATGTTCTCAAACTTCCCGTATACGACTTATACCAACAAGACTATCTGCCAACTGAAGTTGTGTACTATAATACCCTACTCCAGTATTTATATCCCGATGCTAAATTCGCCATCGGCGACGTGTCAGGATTTATTGAAAAAGAGGATAGTCCCGGCGCGATCGCGAGTCTGGAGAAGGGGTGGGAAACCTTCAAACTTTCTGGTGCAACGAACTCCCGCCGCTTGGGTCGGGCGATATTTGCTCAATCTGAAGAGGACTCAACTCCCGACCATTTTCTACGCTTACTGGGAAGCAATCGGGCGGCGGCTAATTATGGCAGTAATTTGACGACGGAATGTCAGCTGATTACTACCCTAACGCTGAGAATCCGTATCGTCGAGGATGGTAAATTCAGAACAGGGGATTGCCACGCCAAGGCATCGGCACTCCTGTTTAAGACTCTGGGACTGCAAGCCTATGTGCCGTTCCAATTCCGTGCTGTAGACCCCGACAAATGTTGGCTCACTAAAGGTACTATTGCCTACCTGCCTTCTTTAGACAGTGACCCGAATGGGGTATCCTTGGTTATCCCTCGCTCCTGCTTCAAGGGTAATAACCCTGGACGCAATGGCATCAGAGCGCCCAAAGCCCTGGTCTTTGGCGTGGTTCAACTGGCTCCCCGGAATCCGGGCAAACGCTGGGGAAGCGCTAACAGCAGCTATTCTTGTATCCAGTTCTTACCGTGGGACGCCGTTAAGCGTGATATTGTACCCGACACGCTCAAAGCTGTGCGGGAACTCAATGAATTAAGTAGCGATCGCACGCATCTGTTAGAATTCTTAACGGCTAAAGTCTCCGGCACTTCCACGCCCGAACTGCTACAAATTCTTCACCATGACACCCGTAGTATCCTGACAACCCACCCGCGAGTCGTCAAGCACACCCTGGAACTGATGCGCGAGTACCTCGTGGGATTGGCAACGGGGGGAAGCCTTAACTTTAACACCAGCATGACTATGCCCGACGAGCAACTCGAAGACGGGGAAGTCTGTATTCCTGGCATTCCTGATGGCACAGAGATAGTGGGCTTCCGCTATCCCATGCGCTGGCGGTATGATTGGAAAGTCTGGGTTAACCGCGCCCTTGACCGCTGGCAGAACTTTGATGGGATTATTGCCGCATCAGAGAAAACGTGGCGTGAAATTGGGGGTGACTGTGACGGAGACCTGGTCTGCTGGAAACAAGCCCAAAGGCTTCCCAACGTGGCGGCTGCGATTAAGACCTTTGCTCAAGCACCACAACTGACCAAAGACAAGGAAATCCTGGATGGCAGTTTAGCGGAGATTACTGTTCGGGCAATGAGCAACAATGTGGGACTCATCTCCTACCTGATTGCCAAAGCCAATGCCATAGGTCGCTCCGATATTGTAGAGGAATTAGCTCAACAACTGCAAATTGAGGTCGATAGCCTCAAACACGCCGCCAAAGCTGACCCAACTGTGATCTCAAACGCCCAAAAAGCGATGGGATACAACCGTGTCCCCTGGTTGTCGCACTACAGGAACCGCGATGTCTATGTGAAGACGCCGCTACCGGTCAACGAAGGGGCTACAGATACCATCTCTCAACTTGTAGGCGAGGTCAACCAACTGTTCATCCCGCCTCAGTTCCGGATGGCGAACTTGCGAACTTTCATCAACTTGTTTCCTGACAAAGTGCCTAACTCCTGGCTTGTAGCGGCACAACGACGGGTCGAAGAGTTCGCCCAGGATGTGCAAAGGGCTGTTGCTCCTGCTACACCTTACAAAGAACGTAATCAAAGAGTCCCACGCACGGTACAGGACAAAATTGATGAGAATCTTAAGGGAGTAACTGACAAATACAGAAGCCTGTTGGATAACTGTAAAACACAGCAACAACGTCACCAGGTTATTGCCGCCTTGTGGCAAGTCCAGCACCGTAATAATACCACGAAACGTTCCACCGCCCTCGTCTTCTTGGTTGGACTGCCCTTTATCCTCGATGTCCTAGACAACCCACCCATTCACACCTTCAAGCTGATTGGACTCAAGGGTTCTGACTATCCCGACACGTTATTCAAGGGGGAAACACTCCAAGTTAAGGTGGATTCGGATTCGCGCTTTGGCAACTATTTGGTTGCCCGGGATACATCGGGTAAGGTTCTGGGAACGTTCACGGAGATTGATGGGATACCCGTTAATCTCGGTCAAGAATTCCGGCTGAAACTCTACACCCGATTCTCTAAAGCTAATAAACCGACTCGAATTGATGCTTTTGTCGTCGGGAAGTCGGCGGCTTAATTACCCAATAGCCTCCAGTTATGGAGGCTGATTTTTTTTTACGATTAAATTTAGCATGACTCAATTCTACCAGTATAAACTGAATCTTTTTCCTGAAGCTTCACGGCAAGATAATATAATCGGTCTAGAGAACCAACGATTGAATCAGGCAATAGGTCTTTTTCAACAATCCCCCCGATTTGGATTTGACCTAGAAACTTTTTCTCGGGCATCCACTCCAGCAATTGCACCGGAAACGGGAGAGATTCGCTTAATTCAGATAGCTATAGAACAACCGGCTGTCCAAGTAATAGTAATAGATTTGGGGTGGACGGCAAAAGAACGCTCACGTATTCATCAGAAATTAGAGTCTTTGGGGTTCTGGACAACGCTTCAAGAACGATTAGCGAATCCCCAGGTTGAAGTGGTTGGACATTCCCTAGATTTTGAGCAGCGATGGATGCTGGCTAAGTATAATTTCCCCATCCGTAACCTCCGAGATACTAAACTTATGTCTCAAGTTTACTGGGCTGGACTAGACCCTTGGTTGTTAAAACAGCAGGGGAAACCCCACAGCTTAGAAAGTGTTTGTTTGCGACTGGGAATCTCTATCGATAAATCCCGACAAACCTCTGACTGGGGTTGGGGAGATTTAGGCAATGGGCAATTGAGTAATAATCAATTCAATTATGCCGCCAATGATGCTTCTATTACGCTTAAGGTACATGATTTATTAGAACCTCGGCTCAAAGAAATTAGGGTTTGGACTAGCTACTTAATTGAGTGTGCCGCGTCACCGGCTTTTGCTCAAATGTCTCACTACGGAATGCCTGTGGATGAAGGGGTGTTGGCTGATGTCACTGTTGCTTACGAGGCGGCTTATCAATCGTTGGTGGAGCAACTGGGTAGAACGTTTTCTGAGTGTCTTCCTCATCTTTATTCACCGAAGAAGTTAGTTGCTCTTATCAATAGAAGGTTTCGGGTTACGCTCAAATCAGCCAATGTTGATGATTTAAGTAAGTTATGGGGGATTGTTTTATCGGATGAGAGTGCGAAAAATTCGATTAAAGCTTGGAGGCAAACTTATAAGGTTTTGGCTTCTTTTCAGCAATCTATTGTTGAAAAAGCGAATCATGAGCTGCCATCGGTGTTAGGAATTAATCCAATACAATCGCGCAGTAAATTCGGTTTGGGCTATGTCCGTTGTCTAACGGGTCGCGGTGTGTTTCTTCCTAAATGGCGGCAAAACGTTGAAGATGGTAGGGAGCAAAAGATAGAGGGCAAACGGAAAAAGTTTAATGGTCTATATTCTACGTTGGTTTCAGTGAAAAGTCCAGATGCTAATGCGGCTTACTGGACAATGTGTGAAGCTGATATTATTAAAACTTTTTTGGCGTACTGTGTAGCGGCTTTTGATGCTCATCCTGAATGGGAAGCTTGGGTGGGGAATTGCTGTCATGATGAAGCGGACATTTTTGGTAAAGAAGAATTTGGTGTTGAAATAGCTAGTGCTGTGCAAATGGCGATGGAACGGGCGATGGGAATAGTCATTCAGGATATTCCGGTTTCTGAGGATGAATGTCCAGAACGTCTCTTAGGAAACTGTTGGACTGACAAATAGATACTCTCAACCCAATGCTCTACTCCCAAGGCTTTTCCCTGCCAATTTTACCTCCAACGACCTACGCTTGGTATCAAAAATGCGATGAAAAAGTGACCTCAACAGGCAATTTAACCCCTTTCGTTTTGTTCGAGATTTCCCAGCTTATTTGCTTCGCCCCAACTTTACAAGAACAGCATTACAAAATCAAAACGCCCTGGGGATGGACATCTGGAATTGTCCACCACTCGGTTCCGAACTCGACGATAGTCCAAGTCTTTCTTCCCGAATTTAAAGACGATGTACTGTCTTGGATTCAGTCTCTGATTAACTGGTGGCTACCCTTTGCAATTATCTACCTCAATGAGGGAAAACTATACATCCAAACTCCGGCTTCACTCTGGTATTCACCAATCCAGTTATTCGCCGCTCCCATTACTCCTTATCCTACCCAAACAACGAACCAACGCCTGTTTACACTGCACCTCAATCGCCATGAGTAAAATAAACTGGTTGTTTTAGCTGGAACCGATTATCGCCGTTTTTTAACCTATCTTACTCCTGATCTCTATGACATCAGTATTCCTCTGCAAGGGTTAGGAATTGGTCAACAGTTAGCTTGGCTCAAAACCCATCGGTAATGGGTGAGCGACTGCTTTTCAAAACGCGCCTATAAGATTAGGGATTTTTAGAGTAGTACTCATGAGCGACAATATTCTCCGCCAAATTAGACAAGAAAGCCATGCTCAATGGTATCAACAAAATACAGCGATAATTGAATCCGCTCAAATTCCCTTTAAATGGGCTGGTAAACAGAAAGTTACTATGCTATTTCGCGAGGAAAATAAGCCGAAAGTGGATTTTTATCCTCACACAGGACGTTGGCGGGTAGCGGGTGTGAAAAAGACATTCAGAGGTGGAGCTAAATCCTTTATTCAGTGGTATCAGAAGCAATCGATACAAGGATAAATGCGTCTGAGGGAAGGACGAACCACCTCCTCTATGTGCGCCTGTACGCTGCATCATGGATTCCCAAGAGTTAGGGGGGTGTGTCGATTTTTGAGTTGGAAGTGAAGCTCATCAGTCAGTCCCGAATATGCCGAATTTCCTTTCAATAGTTGTTGAATTCATCTTTATCAAATTATGCTGCGAAAGCTAACCCCATCACCTTATCAAACCTGTATCCTTAACGCTGTTTCCAAAAACTTAATTCTACCCATTAAATCAGGAATCGGTGTCATCGCTTTAGCCGGAACGGGAAAATCCACACTGATTACTTTAATTGCCGAAACGATTCAGAAGCAGGGTCTTCAGCCGGAGGAGATGGTTATCCTAGTTTTTGGGACTAAAAATAAAGACGATTTAAGGAAGTGTATCCAAGCAAAATTGGGGGCAAAGTGGGGTCGAACTGTCCGAACTATTCATTCCTTAGCTTATTCTATATACAGGGAGGCTTTGAATGTCAGTACTGCCAACGTTAACCCCTACAAATATGAAACTATTGCCTCTAAGTTAGGCTGGATTACCGGAAATGTTGGCGGATTAGGACGACTCGTTGCCAATTCCGACTATCCGGCGATTCTTAATGAGAAAGCCTTTATTAAACTGTTGGAACTCTTACGCCTATACGCCTACCAACCCAACCCAGAAAATATCCAAACTCTCAACCAAACTTACAACCTATCAGTTACTGATCTCTATGGAGTTGCTCAAGCGGCGAAAGACTGCTTAGACAGAGGGGAAGAAGAGGCTCTATTTAGAAACAAAATTGACACAACGGATATGGTCTGGATGCCCTGGAAATGCCAGGATATTCCGTTTTTTAAAGGTGCGATCGTGAGTTTAAAAAATCGCCTCAAAGTTATCCTCATAGACGAAGCTCAAGATGTCGATAACCTTCAGCTTTCTCTGCTGCAACTTCTAATCACTCCATCCCAATCTTTCCTGATTGCTGTTGGTGACCCTAATCAATCAGTATACCATTTTCGAGGGTGTTTAAGTGATGGACTGGCAAAGATTATGTCTCGCTTCAATTGCCAAGTATTTGAGAGTCCCCTCAATTACCGCTGCGGTCAGCTTCACCTCCAACTCGTCAGAGACATATTCCCACACATTCCTATCCAAGCTCACCCGAACGCTCCTCAAGGGGAAATCCGAATTATTTCCAGCGCTGACTTATTAAAATGCTTCACCGACTCCACCCTCACCTATTTAATAGTAAGCCGAAAAAACTCGACTCTCATTCAAAGCGCTATCCGAATTATTGCCACCGGAAAAACCGCAACTATAAAAGACGAAAAAGCCGGAGATTATCTGTTCAAAGAAATAAAGCGCATCGCCGAAAAGCCATATAATCCCCTGACTTTTGAACACAAACTGGATGTTTACGCCGCCAAAACTCGCCATTTTCTCGAACAGTCTCCAGATGCTCCAACCCGACTAGCAGAATTTGCCGACTTTATAGAAAGTATCCGCACCCTTTACGATACTTACAAACCGGCTACGCTGCAAAAGTGGCAAACAACGATTAATCAAATTTTCAACTCCAGGAAGTCTACATCCATTCATTTACTCAGTATCCACAGTGCTAAAGGTGCAGAAGCTGAAGTCGTTTTCCTCCTTTATCCAGAGGAGATACCCTTTACCCACTCCCAACAATCTCTAGAAGAACTGCAACAGGAGTGGAATACTCTCTACATTGCTCTAACCCGAATCAAAGCCAATCGAAATCCTGGAAGTGGTATTCTGTATCTCGTTTTAAAAGAGAGAGATTGTACTATCTATCCTGATTGGCTTCCTCAAGCCTATCGACAGTTATATAACTTCGGCAAACCTGTCAATTCGATTTAGTTCAATATTTGGCATCGGAAAGCCTGTTCTAGGCTTGAGGAGCCGAGCCAACACTTACTTTTTTATTCCCCAGAGTCTTACTCTATTCTCTTTCCCCTACCTGGCAATGTCAAAGCACTGAGTACAAGCATTTACAGTTTCAGAAAGTTGATGGGCATACTAAAATGAAGCAAATAGCCCCACGTTAACCTTCCTTCAGTAAATGCCTACCCCTGATGAGTTGATAGCGATGCTCGATGGCATTCTCAATGGTAGTCGAGATGAGTCAGAAGTTGCCCAACTGCGGCAATGGCTCAAGGTGAGTGGCACTACGCTGCAATTCGTCTCTCAGGATGGTAAGTTCAATACGAATATCGGGCAGGTACAGGGGGGCGAGATTCAGATTGGCGATCGCATTTACCAATTTGACGTTGAAGCACTCCGGGAACTCCTGCAACCGACGACTCCTGTGCCTGATATAGACTGGCAGGCTGTCAGTCAAGGGATGCTGGAGGAGCAACTGCGACTCACCACCAACCCGCTGACGAGTGGCGAGGGGATTAGCTATCGAACTGAGCAGGTATATGTGCCGCTGGGATTGGTGGAGCGCAAACGGCAGACGCGGCGACGGGAGGATGTGCCTCCAGAGCAGGGTTCGTTGCTGTATGAAGAGACTGAGATTACCCAGCGCTTTGAACACGAGCAGTTTCTCGAACAGGTATTGCAGCAGGGGCAAAGTCCCAAGAGTGGGGGGAAGCGCCTTGCTATTATTGGCGAACCGGGAGCGGGAAAGACGACGCTGTTGCAGCAGATTGCCCGATGGGTGACTCAGCAGGGAGAGGGGGCGATCGCGATTTGGGTGTCGCTGGCAGATTTGCAGGGGCAAGAATTAGAACTGTATTTGTTGGAGGGATGGTTGCAAGCGGTTGTCCGGAAGCTGGGACAAGCGGAAGCCTCTTCCCAAGTTAAGGATGCCTTTGTTACCCAGTTTCAGCAGGGGCGAGTGTGGCTGTTGCTGGATGGGGTGGATGAAATGCAGGTGTCATCGGGCAATCCCTTGGCAGAGATTTCACGACAGGTGCGGATGGGCGGATTGCTGTCGCAGGCGCGAATTGTGTTGAGCTGTCGGTTGAATTTGTGGGATGGCAACCGTAATGCGCTGGATACGTTTGACACCTATCGCACGCTGGAGTTTTCCTATCCGCAGCAGGTGGAGCAGTTTGTTGGGCAGTGGTTTGGGGCGTTGTCAGAGGTGCAGGGGGAGCAGGCAGAACGGTTGTGTGCGGCGTTGAAGACACCGGGGAAGGAACGGATTCGAGATTTGGTGAAGAATCCGCTGCGGCTGACGCTGTTGTGTTTCAACTGGTATCTGGGGGAGGGAACGCTGCCGGAGAAAAAGGCGGGGCTGTATGAGCAGTTTGTGGCGGATTTTTATGAGTGGAAGCGGGAACAGTTTCCGACGACATCGGAGCAGCGCAGGCAGTTGAATGCAGCGTTGGGGGAGTTGGCGCGGGAGGCAATTGATAAGGAAGAAACTCGGTTTCGGCTGCGGCATGATTTTGTGTGTGAGTTTTTGGGTGAGCTGGATGAGGAAGGTTCGTTGTTTGAGTTGGCATTGCAGTTGGGTTGGCTGAATAAGGTGGGGGTGGATGCAGAGAATCGGAGGAAGGCAGTTTATGCGTTTTTTCATCCCACGTTTCAGGAGTATTTTGCGGCTTCAGACATTGATGATTGGCACTATTTCCTGAATCATATTCCTGAGAATCCAAGTCATCCTGATGCCAACTATCGAATTTTTGAGCCGCAATGGAAAGAGATAATTTTGCTGTGGCTGGGGCGTGATAAAGTGCAGCCAATGATTAAGGAAGCGCTTATTGAGGCTTTAGTTAATTTTGAAGATGGTTGTGAAAATTTTTATGGCTTCCCCAGCTATTTTATCGCAGCAGCAGGTTTAGCGGAGTATGACTATAAGCAGACTGATAAAATCTTGACTCATCTTATTAAATTAGGTTTCGGTGATTTAGACTTAGGATGGGGTTTGAAAATACTTGAAACTCCAGTTACAAAAAGTGCTAGATTAGCACTCACAGAAACGAATCGTAATAAACTAACAATTTTATTGACAAAAATTATACAAACCAACTCTGATGAAAAGATTCTAATAAATGCCGCAATAATTTCACGAGAAACCAAAATTAATAATCGCAATGAAGCGATCCAAGTTTTACGCAACCTTAAAAAAAGCCAGGATATATCTACTAGTTTTTACGCAAGTGTCGAATTATCAAATTTTGAGCAAGAATTACAGGAATTTAATGAAACCAATAAAATCTATAAAAAAGAGCAGGAACTACCATTACTTAAAGATGAACAGATAGTAGGTTATATTACTATCACAGATTACCTGAATTATTTAAAAGACATTATTCGTGAAATAACGTTAAGCAATCTCGAAATAATTAACTTAGCTGAAGAATTATCTAAAATATTGGATAGCGGATTGAATGATTTTAACCTTGCTGCGATTGCTCGTGTCATTGGGGAAGTAGGTTCAGGAAACCATGATGTTTATTCAGCTCTAGTTAGGTTAATACTAACAAGTAGTAGTTCAGATATTTTACGCACAGCTACTTTTAGTATGATTGAAATACTGGATAAATACTTTTCCCCTCTTGTTGTCAGCGATCTTAGAGAGTGCCTGTATAATCAGGATGAAGAGAAAGAGTTTTCGTTCCTAAGAAGATTGTATTTATTTGAAGTTATTTGGCAAGCTGCACGACAAATGTCATATCCAGACTTTCATAAAGCTTGGAATGCTCAACCAATTACTACATCTCATCTGTAATAGGTTTTGACTAAAGCGCTCAGCAAATTTTACCTATTCCTCGCTCCATAATTTCAATGCATTGGCACAGCTTCTTTGCAACCGAATTGCCCTACTCTGCCTTTTCACGTTTGCGTTTTTCGATTTCGGCGATCGGTAATAGCAACGTCTCCTCAATCTCTCGCCGGATTTCATTACTAACTGAAGCACTACTGTTTAGACAATCTATTAGTATCTTATTAGCATCATAGTAATTCTGTAATATCTCTTTTTGTTTCTGATTTGGTTGCCAACTATTGCCTAGAGCGCCGGTCCAGTAATCACGATGGGGGTAAAGCATGAGAAAATGGGTTGACACAACAGTTGTCAGAGGTCTGATTAGATGAAGTTTTATAAAGAATTTCTCATTCTCATTTAAGTCAAGCAGGAAGAAAACCAAT
>NZ_JAVJQN010000051.1:0-21606 GCF_040218245.1 Coleofasciculus sp. E1-EBD-02
ACGTTCCTATCAAGACATATTACTCAAAGCCAACCGAACCACAAAAATTTTGTCGGGATTGGGATTAATCTTAATGGCTGGATGGTTAGTGATTGTATTTGGGGTAAGAGCGATTTGATTGAATAATCGGGTGGCGATGAAAGGAGCAGAGCAGGAAGCTGGAAATCTAACGCCCCTGCGGAGCCAGCTTTGAACGCTTCCTCTTTCCACACCTCACCAATGGATGCCATTAATTCAAGCTGAGAGCCTGCACCGTTTAGGCGTAAATATAGGGGTGTAAAGGCTGACCTAGCTTTATTGTCAAGAACTGTTTTTTAAAGATTATGTGAAGATTAAGTTCCAGATCAATAGATGACTTCAGTATAAAATTCTATTATAAATTGGACGTGTTTGCGTTGTTTCAGGGATTCTATTTTATAAAGAAAAGTAAATCAAAGTTTGAAGTGATTTTGCTGTATTTGTGGGGTTGGTTTAAAATCAAGCCATTCAGGATAATATTACAGTTATTTAACATTAAACGAGTAGTTACATAGATAATTATGTCCATGAAGTAACTTAATGAATTTTTGATGAAGATCAGTTTAGCTTCACCATATCAGAAGCGGAAATGAGTATATTTACTTAAAGAGTCGTCTTTTGGGGATGAGTGAGCAAAAGTATGATGACTACCTCAGCATTGTTCAAGCAATTATCTATCGCTACAGTTGAAACCTCATTGCTGACATTGGCAGCAGTTGGTGTAGGACAAGCAGCAACTATCGATACAACGCTTACCTGGGATGGAGGTGGATATTTCTTCTGTTCGGATTGTTACTATGGTCAGGTGTTTACTGTACCGACATCTGACAACATCCTTGATTCCTTTACTTTTTTTATAAGTAGCTTATGGGACACTAATGTTTACTTTAAAGCGCAAATAGCGCCTTGGGATGGTAACACTTTCCAATCAGGTAGTGCTTTATATACGAGCGAAACCGTATCAAATGAGGGATTTCCTTCGTATAATGCCACTCCTTCTAATTATGGAACTGTAACTTTTACTCCTCCGGGAGGACTTCCTTTAATCGCCGATAATCAATATGTGGCATATCTAAGCTCAGAGCCGGGAGATGGAACCGGAGCAATCGGTCATAATTACAAGGACTCTTATTTCGGAGGATATACCCTGTTTGGTCATCCCCCAGACGGATGGTACAGTGCTGGTGTAACTGCCGATTATGCATTCAAAGCTTCTTTCTCTGCCCCTGAGTCTATCCCTGAACCCTCATTGACCATAGGGATGTTGACACTGGGAATTTTAGGTACAGGTTCACTGTTCAACCGTAAATCTAAAATAAGCTAGTTGAGCCTTGGAGAGTTCAAACTAGTAGTTTTGAGAGTTTGTAACCTTTTGGAAACCTCCCTCAGCTTGGATTTCAGGGAGGTTATTCTCCTGGGGAAGTTTACACTCATCGCCATCTTGGGAGCGATCGCACGCTTCTCATCCATTCCGTTTACTCCCTTCATTTTGGCGAATTTTGAGGGAGTAACCGCCTTGCATCGATTTACACCTTCTAAAAAAGCGATAATTTAAACCCCTCCCCTAAATTTTTAATATATTGCCGTTGAGTTATCATTAACGCCGCAAATCCCACCCAAAATCCCTGTTGCCATTTCCACGATAAATCAGGGGTTTTAGCCAGAAAATTCCCGCGATCGCCTGCCCAATACTACCTCCTGGCGTTCACTCTTCCACCCGCTTTATCACTCAATCCTCATAAAAAAATAAAACCCCATCTCAAACCATTACTCCTCAGCCCCTTTCTCCTGACTCTCCTTGAGACGGTGCAGAAAATCCTCATCCATATCCAGGATATAGGCGATTCGCACCAAATCCACCTCAGTGGGCGTATCCCCAGCCGCTAACTCATCCACCCTGGATGGATTCATCCGCTGCTGGAGAATCTCCCGATTCTGTTGGGCAACTTCTGTAATCGACTTGGGGGCTTGTCGCTGCAACTCCAACTCCTGCAACCGTTCCATCACCAGCATCCTGACTTTTTTAGATAAAGATAACTCCTTCCACCAAACGTCAGTACGGGCGGATTCAACTCGTTCTCTCAAATCAGACAGGTCAATGGGTACGCGGTCAGCCATGACCAAAGTTTACACGACCTTGATTCCCTCTGGTCTAGTCTGAATTGTGTGAATCAAACTAACTTTTTTGACTCATAGTGATTCAAATGAATCACTTGTGCTATTCTACAGTCAGAACCAATGCGTTCATGCACAACCCCAGAAGCGCTCAACCCAAGAGTGCCAAAGGGTTACAGCGTTGTGCTACATCCACTCTCGGAAAATCCCTCACCCCCTGCGGGATGTCCGCACCTGCATAGTGGGGATGCGGTATTTCCCTAAGCGCTTAAACCGCTTCAGGACTAGCGACTGCGTTGTGTTTTGTAGCATTCTTTGAACTCGCTTAACCGCATTTATAGGAGGTCAACTAAATGCATGAGTAACCAAATTAGTGAAGCACGACTCGCCTACGAAATCATCATGGGACGAGTCTCTGATTCCCACTGGTATCGGGTCAAGAAACTCCTGAAAAAACACCGTTTAGACATTTCCGTCAAAAATGTCCAATTCTTCGCCAATATCCGCCAACTCATTCCCCGTTCCGCCATTGGTGTAGACGGAATCCTCGATTGCTATCAAAAAGTTGAGGATATATTAGGCAAATCCAACCGAGTCTTTAGAGGGTCAGATGTGGTAGAACTGCTGCGAAGCTACGGAATCAAACCCCATCAAACCACAATCTCTCGCTGGTTTAAACCCTTGGGCGGTTATCGCAAAAACAAACAGTATTCCCCGGAAAAACTTAAAAGCGTATTTGTTTCCGCTTTCTTGTACAAAGCCCACACATCCGTTGGGCTACCTGAGGACATGAATCATGGATAAATATATCAAACGCATTCAAACCCGAGTCCGTCGTCAAGGACGAAAAGTCACCAAACAGGATTGTCGTGACGTTTATCAACAGGTGGTTAATACTTTAGAGTCCCCCACAGACACAGAAATCAATACCGTTGTTGAGACATTATTACAGGAGAACCATCCAATTTCATCCCCCGAAACCCTGGACATTACCCCCGAAACTCATCCCGACATTTGGCAAACTCTATCACCACCCAACCCCGAATCTGCACGAATATCATACTTAGGTGGAGACAAGGCAGAGGACAGAGGGCAGAAGGCAGAAGGGAAGGAAGAAGGGAATAATAATTGTGTAGGCGAACTTGGTATAACCTCCCAGGAGGAACATCAACCCATTCAACAATTATCTCAACCCGGAAACATCGCCCAATCAGATATTCAAAACTTGGTGTCCCAAACCTTCGCCAACCAACCCCAGGAGGTCAAAGACCAAATTACCACATTCGCCGCACAACACTCCTTTGAAAATATCCGCCAGGTGCAGGATTTCCTCGACCAACTGCGGAGTATGGAATTTAGCCTATTAGTTAAAACCTTGCAAGACCATTTCAGTCGGCGCGGGATGATGCTTAATACGCTGAATGATTTACTCTTAAACCAACAAGAAAAAGACCAACAGGAACGAGAGCGTTTTTTCCATCAATCCCAGAACCTCCTGATGACATTTCAACAGGAGATAGAAACCCGACTCAGCCGGGATGGATTGTAACCGTTGACCCTTCGACTTACCTCGACTTCGCTCGGTACAAGTCGCTCAGGGTCAAGAAATCAGTCAGGAAAAAACCCCTAACCCTGTTTATCCCCAACGGGTTAATTAATGGTGTCATGTTTATCACCGCCACTTGGTTACTATTTAGCCTATTTATGGGTGTCCTTAACCAGCTAGAACAGGATAGAACTGAACGCTGGAATCAACCCATCAACCACTCAAATCCCCTAGAACTTAACTCGGACATCAATAGAGGACGTTTACCATGCAAACCCCCAAAGACGAATTGCAAATAGCCAGAGCCATGATTGAGGATTTACGAGACATGAATCAAGTTTTAACCCGTCAGAATCGCCAATTATATGACGAAATCAGAAATAACAATCGCCATCCATTAGCCATCGCCCTTTCTATAGCCATCCGAGTTATCTTCGTCTCCTCCTTCTTAGGCGTTTTAGCCGCTTTCATTCGACCCCAGCAACTTCCCAATGTATTGATATTAGGCGGCTGGTTAGGTGCGGCGGTATATTTTATCAACGACGATGGCTACTTATTCTAAGTGATACCGAATCCGCTTTTTTAGCTTCGGTATTTCCCCCTTCTGCCATCTGCCCTCTGCCCTCTGCCTTAAAAAACCTTCTGCCATCTGCCCTCTGCCTTCTGCCTTATCTTTCCCCTTCTGCCCTCTGCCCTCTGCCCTCTGCCTTAAAAACGCCTTCTGCCTTCAATAAAACCATGAGTCAATCCAAAATCAAAAACCACGTCACCAAAAAAGCCCGACGCATTTCCGGCATTCTCAAAGGCAAATACGGCTTCAGCTTAGACACCGTAGACAAAGCCTTGCAAGGCGACAGAACCGCCCTCAAAACCCTGGGAGAATCCGCCCGTCAGGGACAACAAATTTTAGAACTGATGCCCCTCTTAAAAGACGCTTGTCTCACCATTCAAAAAGGCACCGAAGAATACAACAAAAGCATCGCCGACATCCTAGAGGGAGGGGCAACCTCTGCCATCAATATCGATAAAGCCCGGATGAAAGCGATACTTGCCAATCAGAAATATGGACATCAACGCAAAGAACTCGCCGCTGAATTTGCCACCGCCAAAACCGCCGAAACCACTCGCCATGACTACGCCATCAATTATATCCAGTTGAAGGCATACATTGACCAATACTTACAAACGACTGATAATAATGCCAAACTCTTAGAGCAAACCAACCGTCCCGAATTCAAGCAACTCGATGAAGACAATCGCTATAACTCCGCCGTAGCCAAACATCTTATCCAACACGGCGACAATGCCCGAATTGACCTGATTCCCAAACGAGATTATGTCCCCCAAGATAATCAGAATAAAGATACAGGAATCTGGGGAGCCATTAATAAATTTCGGGCGGCTTTAGGATTCTAATTGGTTTAAGTTTTATAACGGTCAGGGACGGGTTAATCAACTAGGGAAGATTTCTCCAAACTTATACCAAGTTGCAGTCTAACGTAGAATTTGTCATGCTGAGCGAAGTCCTGAGCGAAGCGAAGGAACAGTAGCGAAGCATCTGTCCAGATTCTTCGCTTCGCTCAGAATGACATGATAGAACGCAACTTGGTATTAGGGGTTTCTCTAATTAGTTGTCTCCTGTTCCCTATTGCCTGTTCCCTGTTGCCTTTCCCCCCATCATGCTATCAGACTTTGATGAAATTTTCCCCAACGAAGACATCCCAGAACCCTCGCCAGACGACTTCGACAAACAATTTATCGAAGACTATATCCAAACCCAAAAAGCCCGAATAGAAACCCGGAAACTGATTCAAGAGATACTATTCTTTGCCTCTTGTCAAGTCGCCAGTGCATCCCTAGCCATTCTCTTATTTCAATATGCGGTTCAAGTCGTGTTCACCGCCTGGTTATGTCTGTTTATCGCTTGGATTCCGTCTCTTTCCAACCTGGGTGAGGTGAATCTACAAAAGACAGAAGAAGGCTGGACGTTACAGATTATGAATAAGCCAATTATCACCCTAATTAAATTTATCTCCAGTGTAGGAATCGTCACCGTTACGATTTACTCCATCGCCGACGAACTCGACGAAACCGCCAAACAGATTACCGCTGTCTATAACGAAATTCAGCAATATGAACAGCCCAAAATTGACCAGTTCCTTCCTCCCTACTTCTGGCAGGTGATTCTCGCGGCTGTAGCGATTGTCCTACTGGCTAATTGTATCAAAACCGCCCGCGATCGCAATCCTTTTTAAGGGGTCATTGGTCATTTGTCCTTTGTAAGAGGGCGGGTTTAGTGTAGAGACGTGCCATGGCGCGTCTCTACTACAAGGGGTTACGTCCGAAAGGTTATCGGTAAAACCCGCCCCTACAATTCTACATATTATGCCACAAAAATACCTAGAACTTCAAGAACAACAAATCGTCCAGCGCCTGAGACGCAACACCTTAGCCGCTGGCTTTTGTACCCTAACTGGCTTTACCTTACTGATTCCCGCCTTCTCCGTTGAAGGAACAAAATTTGATTATCAGACCTTTTGTTTTCAACCCAAAATCGTTTACTCCACAGACCATCACTATTGTACAGGAAGCAAAATTCGTCGGGGAATTGCCTGGAGAGTCGCCCTCGAAGGAGCCAACAATCAGGAATTTAAAGACAAAGTAACCCTACTCAAATTTTTACCCGCCCAGAATCCCCATGCTGGACTCTACGGCTTAGGGAGTGCCGCCTTCTTTAGTGCCGCTTTCTTACTCTTTAGCCACGGAACCGAGCAACTTGAAGCCAATCTAGATTTAGTCGTGGGTAATAAAAAAGCCTTAATTCAAGAACGCAGTTTAGAACAAATGAAACATCTATCAATCCAAACCTTAAAAACCCAACAGGAAGAAGGCTTTATCAAAGAAGCCATGAACCGCGACCACGGAACTGAACTCTATGAATTAATGTCTGATGGGGAGAAGAAACTCGCCGCTGAGGAAGCCAATCAAGCTAAACAATTAACCGATGCTGACTTTGAACTTAAAAAAGCCACACTGAACGCTCAAACTGCCGAACAGCTTGAACAGGAAGTCAAGCATCGCATCGAGGTCAACAAACTTAGAAAATCCTCGGATGTCACAGAGTCCAATCAAGCCCAACTCGAATTAATGTTAAAGGAACACGAGGACAGTTGGTTATGGACATTAGCCAAAGGAAAAATGCCGATAATTATTTATGGCAAACAGGGAGCCTATAAAAGTTATACCGCCGCAAGTCTTGCCCTATTAAAATCTCATTTTCAAAGAGCAAAGCTTTATAGTATCAGTGACCCCCACGCCCATCAAAATAAAGATACCGCCTGGAAGGAATTAATCCCATCAGAACCCGATATAAAAGGGAGTCATGAAAACTGGGAAGACTACGGAGAATCCATTGATAATGCCAAAGAACGCTGGTCAATGCGAACCTTAAACGATGACCCAATTATTTCCATCTGGGACGAACTCACCACCATGGGGATGGAAATACCCGATAAATCTATCATCCTCATGCCCAAAGTGATTTCCGCCCCCAGGAAGGCAAATGAAAATGTTATCTGTATCACTCATTCCCTAACCAATGCGGGATTAGGAGGAGTCGAGGGAATGAGTGAAGCGATTAAAGAGGGAACAATACGACTGAAGTTAAAAGCCAATGGATTCCAGCAGCCTCTATTCAAAGGAGAGTTATCGGGATGGACAGATAATGAAGGAAACGATATTAATGATAAGCCTGTCACCTTACCCCCGTGGTTTCGACCTGATAAACTGGTTCAGATGATTCAGAGGGAATGGGGAATAGGGAATAGGCAACAGGCAATAGCAAAGAATGACAAATGACCAATGAACTGGTATTCTATTTTCCCACAAGTCCCTAACCGTGTGGGGTAGATGCACCTGCTCAGGAATTTCACTTCGGAGTGAGATCCCTACCTCTCAATTAAAAAGGCATTATTCCTCCTTACACACCTGCACGAAGCGGGTTAGTGATCGGAAAAGTAACCAAACCAACGCTAAGGCGACGAGGGGGCTTCCATGCTCCGCTAGCGTCTTAACTAGGGCGGTGTCTATTGGACAAAAGGAAGCTGGGATGGTGGAAATTTCCGTCATCGTTTCGGTGGTGGTTGTTGTGGTGTTCTCCATAATTTTGAACTCCAATACTAATGAAGTGATTGTCAAGCTGCCAACTTGATAATTCTAATTATAATAATTTCCGATATAAAACATGACCCGTTGACTGGTTTTTTGGGTCATTTACCAATCAATTATGGGTCAATTTTGGACAAAATTTATTAATAATTACTGACCTGATTTAGGTTTTAATCTATATTGGAGATTTAACTTAGTTGCAACCAGCTCCAGTCATAAATTGAGAGAGTCCAGTTAATTGACAGTCTTTGGAGCTTGCTATAGCCTGTTGCGCTGGTCTAGTTACACTTTGTTTGTACGAACATCTCATCTGGACTCAGCTTCAGGTACGGGAGTTGTAAATACACGCCTAGCGACCTGCTATAACTTTCGGCTAGTTTATTAGGGAAAGAGGGGCGTCAATCTTCGGAGCTTAATACTTCAGACTCTTTAAAGTTGGCAGCTTGACTAAGTACTGGAGTTAAAC
Organism: Coleofasciculus sp. E1-EBD-02; assembly: GCF_040218245.1. Lineage (NCBI taxonomy): Bacteria > Bacillati > Cyanobacteriota > Cyanophyceae > Coleofasciculales > Coleofasciculaceae > Coleofasciculus > Coleofasciculus sp. E1-EBD-02. The sequence goes on from NZ_JAVJQN010000051.1 coordinate 8,313, forward strand.
ACCGAAATAATTTGTTTGTTTTTGAGACTGACTAACCCCTCTATATCTTTATGTTAACATATATTAATACTTTTGTACTGCAGTAGAGCTTGGGAAAGTAATTGTTGTTTGTTTTTACGGGGTATTCCCTGTTTACCAAGGTTTACATCACTCGCTTCGTGCAACTTGAATGCTCATTATACTTCTCCATAAGTTAGGATTTTTTCCAAACAAAGAGGTTTAGATAGGAAGCATCCTGTTTTGGACAAAGCATTACCTAAAGTAACCCAATTGCAAGGGTTTCAGCCCTATTCAAAGAGCAAATGCGCCAAATTGAGATGCTCCCTTTAGATACCATTTTAAAGAGGTCTATTCGCTCATGCGGAATAGGCGGCGCTTTGCCTGGAGGAACAGCACAGATTTTATGAATAGCTGATGCTCCAAATGTAGTTGTTAATAGCTTCGTAATAGTGGCTAAGAAGCTTATTACTCTAATCATTTCTCTAAGTAGGTATATGTTAAGAGTAAAAAGATGTTTAAGGTGAGTGTTCGTCTCTCTATCACCAGCCGACTGATTATCGAGCCAATAACTGCCTATTGCTACCACCATCGCACTCAAATCAGAATTTACTATCAACGCAGGCGCTGATTTAGTGTTCACGGTTTCCGTAAGGTTGATTGGCGGTTTATACTTCTGTACCTTTACCGACGTTTCGTATTGGAAAAAGTCAGGATTGAGTATTTCATTGGGGTCATATTTCCCTTTCATCTCAAAATCCAGAAACGCCGGGAGTAAGACAAGTTGATCAAAGGGAATGTCTTGGGTGTGGAGAGGAAATAGCGCTTGCCACCCATCAATTTGATGTTTGAGATCTGAGATAATGCTGTTCATTGCACGATAATAATTGTCCTTTTTAAAAGGCTGTTTCAGCACAGCTTTAAGTATGGCTTCTTCGCTGGATGCGGTTGGATGCATACAGTTGAACACACTTTGCCAGTTCCCTATAATTGGCATGAATTTAAACATAATCGTACTAATCATCGTACTCCTGAAACTTCTGATATATCTTATGAGTCTTATGAGATATATGGAATATCGAAATAATGTAGTCCAACCGTAAAATAGACGTGATGGATTAGATCCCGCATTTCTCACAAGTTTTGCTATCTGAGTCGTCGAAACCTTTATCTGGAGTAGGTTTCGAGCATTTTTGACTGATCCGGAATTTTGACAGAGTGTTGAAAGCCTTATTCTACAGTTAATCCAGGTTGTATGAGCCTTTGGGCAATTGTGGTGAGAAATCCGGGTAGATGTATGTGTCATTCCGACTCCTATATCAATCTCCTATATCAATGTAGCTTAATATCTGAGTTTTGTCATAACAAAAACAACTATATTTGGGTCAGTTTATGGTTAATTTTTGAGTGTATGGGTCAAATTTGGGTCATTTATGGTCAGATAACTCTTAACTTCGGCGCATTGAAAAAGCCTAAGTTTTGCTTCGCTATAAAAAATCATTGCTAAACTATTTATTAAAGGTTGGCAGCCTTGACTAAATCCTGAAAATACTGGAAAACACAAAAAAATGACCAAATCGAAGAGTCCCTACAAGCTCTCGAAGGAGAGCATGTCTATCGTTGAGAAAGCTAGAATTATGAAGGGTTGGAATCGAACTGATCAAGAATGGGCGCGAACGGCTAGAGTCTCGCGGTCAACGCTGAAGCGTTTTCTGAGCGGACAGTCACTAACTGTTGATTGCTTCAGATCTCTCTGTGAGGCTCTCGGATTAGATGAGTGGCAAAATCTAGTTGCTTGGGAAGATAACGACAGTACCAGGGTTGCTCAGAAGCAGTCTGAAAATCCTCCGGCACAACCGGAGCCAGCAGAACCCAAACGTACTCTCCTGGTAACTGGCTTTTTCAATGAGAGCCAAAAAGCGCGGATAGAAATTTTGCTAGAAGGTCTAAAAAAGACTCTATTGGAGGCTGATATCATCATCGATCCTACACATCAACCCAAACGTACTCTCCTGGTGACTGGCTTTTTCAATGAGAGCCAAAAAGCGCGGATAGAAATTTTGCTAGAAGGTCTAAAAAAGACTCTATTGGAAGCTGATATCATCATCATCGATCCTACACATTAACCCACACGAGCTAATTTATCTGATCGTGTTAATTCAGACTGCAACTGTTCCGATTGCAGTTCTTAGGCAGAAAAGCTAGCAGTTCTGGATGCTTTCCCCTGCCGAACAGCTTGAACAGGAAATCAAGCATCGCATCGAGGTAGAGAAACTCCGCCAATCCTCAGATGTCAAAGAATCCCATCTACCCCAACTCGAACTAATGTGAAAGAACACATCGCACTTAAATTTAGGCACATACACTTACCCCCATTTTCCTTGCTATCATCTCGCTAAGATCTAAGATGAGGATAAACTGTATTCACGGCTACGATTAACCCTTCTTGTCCACCTCATCCTCTCCACCAATCAAAGCAACTCCCCACTACGAAACTCTGACAGGCGTGGTGGAACGATTAACCTATCATTCCGCTGAATCCGGCTATACTGTCGCCCGTTTACAACGCCCCAAAGCCAAAGAACTAACCACCATTGTTGGCAGTTTCGCCAATATTCAACCTGGACAAACCTTGCTACTAACCGGATTTTGGCGGGATCATCCTCAGTATGGTACTCAGTTTCAAGTCACCCAATACAAAGAAACCAAACCCGCCACCTTAACGGGAATTGAAAAATATCTGGGAAGTGGACTCATCAAAGGCGTTGGACCAGTTACCGCTAAACGGATTGTCGCCCATTTTGGACTCGATACCCTAGATGTTATCGAAAATCACTCTCTTCCCGAAGGCTTTCGTTACCAAACCCTGGTATGAAGCCACTTTTGATCAATCTGATCAAAAGTTCAATCCGGCGATCGCATCCCTCCTGTTCCCCCGGAAAATGTCGAGAGAGGCCCGTTTACTTTAGAGTGAATGGGTTAGTTAAGCGTGCATAAAGATTAGAGCATTCCCGCTCTCCGGGAATTAATAATGTGTTCAGTATTGAGGGAGTATAAAGAATGCGGGAGCGATCCAAGCAGTGGCAGCGAAAGATAAGGAGCAACAAGTGGTGGGTGATTGGAGCGATCGCGACTCCAGCCCTTATTGGGATGGTGTGGTGGCTGTGGTTACTCTCCGAGAGTAGACTTCAGCCGGATGGCGATCGCCTATCCCACAACGAGAACACGACCCAAGATCACCCACACCGTGAAACCCTCATCAGCGGTATGGGGGCGATTGTGATGGTTGCCGGTGGAGTCTTCCTGTTGCTCAATTTTCGCAGGGCTAACAGAAATACAAAAACAGCCGACCTCAGCCGTGCAGAACTCTGCGGTGCCGACCTCATCAATGCCGACCTCAGCGGTGCCGACCTCAGTGGTGCCGACCTCAGTGGTGCCAATCTCAGCCGTGCCGACCTCAGTGGTGCCGACCTCAGCGGTGCCGACCTCATCAATGCCAATCTCAGCCGTGCAGAGTTCTGCGGTGCCGACCTGATCAATGCCAATCTCAGTGGTGCCGACCTCAGTGGTGCCAACCTCAGCGGTGCTGACCTTATCAATGCCAATCTCAGTGGTGCCAACCTCAGCGGTGCCAACCTCAGATATGCCAACCTCAGCGGTGTCAACCTCAGATATGCCAACCTCAGTGCTGCCAACCTCAAATATGCTAATCTCAGCGATGCCGACCTCAACTGTACCTTACTCAGCGATGCCAACCTCAGCGATGCTAACCTCAGTGGTGCCTTGCTATTTTTTGTAAATTCACGCGAAGTTCAGAATCTTGAACCGCTTCAACTACACGCGCAACATAAGCCTTTTTTATGTAATGTCGCACTGCCTTCCTACTTCTATCAACGAAAAGTGAATCCCAATCGCGACTGCGATCGCATTCCCCAACTTTTGAGCGATCGCTACAATATTTCACTCGAAGAGGCTCAAGGGATAGTCAATGAAGCTCGACAACACCGATGGGACTAACAAAAACTGGTACAATCGGACCAATTTATTAAAGAGCAAGACTTCCGGCGATTGTACATAAGTACAGCGGCGGCTCGACTGAGCGGGAGCCGAACGTCTAAAAAATCGCGCCAAGCCGCACGGTGAAGCAGTGCAAGATTTTTTGGCTCTTTGAACTTCAGTCTAAAGTCCAGTCAGTTAGACACCTTGACAGGGCTGGAGCGATCGCACTCCCTCCCAAACCAATCAAACCCCCAACCAGACAGCGTTTCAGGTTTCGGGTAAGGTAGCGATCGCGCGATTTCCCCTGACAGCGTTTCTTTCTCTCCTGGCTGATAACTTGCAGGTGATAGCTTCAAGCCCTGGCGCTATTGTAATCCTTGCCAGCTAGGAGTTTTACTGGGGGAAGATTCAGTGATTGACTCGCGATCGCCCTCGGATTTTTCACGAGTTATCACTTTTGAGTAATCTTTCCCCGGTAACGGCTACTTTTAACCACGAAACAACGGTTTAACAACACTTTCAGCCTTTTCAGTCCAGCGTCATACCAGGGCATCGCGTCGCCTGGTTTATCGCTTTGGGATTATTGAGATTTATAAGTTTTGCTTGGGTAGATTTCCCGCGATCGCCGAATTTCTCGATAATTTGTTCTTATGTCACTGTGACAACAATTTGATATTGGGTCTGCTTACTGCTTGTTAGTTTTTTGACAGTCCTTTCCCAAAAACAATTGCAAAAGGAAATGCAAAGTTTCCATCCCCTCTCGGGGAAGTGTGTTTGGAAAGCAAAAAATTTCCAAATTGCGAGTGCTGCTGGACTGTTGTTTCCGTCCCCTTTCGGGGAAGTGTGTTTGGAAAGTTAGTGGTAAAATGCAGGAGGAGGAGCAAATCTCACGTTTCCGTCCCCTTTCGGGGAAGTGTGTTTGGAAAGAGTTCGTTCAGGAGACCTTACGGGGACTGGGTTTCAGCCGTCGAATCGACACACCTTTTTTGATTCTCAATTAATGGGTACTTATTGACAAAAATTTCAGGATTCCATCGCTCAAAACCCTTACCCAGAGCGCTATCGACACACCTCAACGGAAAAATAGGGATTTCAGCCATTGGGCGAGGTGTGTAGATACGCTGAATTAACGTATTTCACTATGCAGTTTTCTAGGTTCTGCCGTTAACCGCCTTATTATACTACTGTTGATGTAGTTTTTCAATCACTCCTTGAGACCAGACTTTAGATTAAATCTATAGGTTTTCAGACAGGTGACGATAGCGGATGCCTGCCCTTGCCTGCTTTGTATCCACACTTAAGAAACATTTGCCCCATACCCAATCGCGTCTTCACCCCAGTCCCCGCAAACCGACCATAATGAACCAACAAACTCGCCACATTTGCCAACAGGGGATCAGTCCCCTTCAAAACCTGTAACCTGACATCGCCAACAAACCCATTCACATAGCCGCGTTGCAACTGAAGCGATCGCGTTTTAATCTGGTGACGCTGAACCATGACATAATCACTCAAATAACCAATTAACTCATCCCTTCCCAAATAAACCGGGGCAAAATGATTCCAGCGTTCCAACCAACTGCGAAACATCAAAACGGGTAGAGGAAACGGTAAATAAAGCCGTTGCTGGGCAAAAGCCGTGGGCGTGGTAAACTCCAACTCAAACCGCCGCATCGGTTCCGGTTCGTTTGCCACAAAATTAGTATAAAGCTGTTCATAACTACTCCTCTCATCCTCCCGATTCACCACCGTAAACCGCGCCCCTAGGAACTCCACAGACTCCAGACACAAAGACGCGATCGCTTTTGCCGCTTTTTCCTGTAATCCTGATAACGATAGCTGGTAAAATTCCCCCGGATAGAAACGAACAAATCCCTGACTCGGCGGCGCATATCCCACCAATCCAGCAAACGCCACTGAAGGAATCCTCTCACCCCCCAATTCCATTCCCATTTTTTGATGTAACACTTTGGCTAATTCCAACCCATAAGCGCGGGGTAAAACAGCCGTTTCATTAGTCGTTAATGTCCATGTTGAACAAATCAGCATAATTAACCTTCTGCCTTCTGAATCTTCACCCATCCCGGAACATACCGAATATCCCCTTGGGAATTCACCACCGTTCGCCGAGATTTGGGCGCTTCAAAATTCGGTGCAGCAATTCCACAAGTATCCCGAATTTGTTGCTGTACGTCTGGTGCAAATACATGATTAATCGTTGTCCCAAATAACCCACTTCCCCAGCCTAATCGCAACGTATACGGACAATCCGGTTTCCCATAGAAATTATCCCAAACCAAATCAAAATTCAACGACTTCTCCCGATGGCGATTATTTCGCAGGTTTTGCCAATACTCAACCTGTTTATCCCACTGCTGTTGGGCAAACTCCTGACAAATCTGTAGTAAATCATCAATCGTACTAAAAGGAATCTCTATTCCCTGACGATGGCGAAACCAAGACAGCATCTCCTGATCCAACGTAATCGTAAACTCCGTGCGGACATTTCGCACCATTTCCACATACAGAGGCGCTTTATACTTAGCCAGCCAGTCTGGAAAATGGCTAGACACAATCACCTCCGCCACAACTGGAGAATTAAAACCAACCTTTTTTCCCCGCTTATTCTTGCGCGTATGCTTCACCAAAGGCGACGTATCCGACACCTTAACCGCCCGTAAAATATCCCTATTTTGGATATATTTAGGATTGTACTCTTTCCCCTGATGCTGTAACGAATAATCGCCAAACCAATTATCCATAAACAACGTATCATCCACAAACTTCTGTTGCTGCTTATTCCCCAACTCCCCCTGACTCAATCGCTTGCGTAACTCCGACTCAATCGCGCTAACCCCCTGTTCAGGCGGAACCTGATGATTCAGAAAATAATTCGCGATCGCGGTTCGGATTGCCCCTTTTATTGAGGAACCAGGAATATATAATTGTCCTATCCCATTGCGAATCATCGGGCGCAGCATAGAAATCCTTTGTCCCTCATCCTGAGTCCACAGGGGGCGCACATCAGAAAGTTGCTTTAATTTCTCTTGCCAAGTATCACCAAAAGCTAGCTTAATTAAAGATGCAATACTTTCTTTCTTTTCAATCGTCGCCATATAATCTTGCAGAAACCGTCCCCCCTGTTTCAGCAACGCTTGCGCCAATGCTTCTGGATTGGGCAGATAAATAGTTGTCCCCACTTGTACATATTCAAAGGGATTCAGTTGGGAGACTTCTGATCCAATATGTAAGATAGGACTTCTCAGTTCAATCGTTTTCGATTCATAAGTCTGGGTTTTGTAGGTGTTGAAGATAGTTAAAGCTGAGGAATTAGAATGAGTCATGATATCCAATTAAGGCAGATAGAAGAAGAGAATGACGATAGTTCCCCTTCTCCCTTGAAGGGAGAAGGGGTTAGGGGATGAGGGTGAAATCTTGCGCCCTCTCTCCCCACCAGCAACAGTTCCAAAATTAACATAAACTTTACCTTTTTCCTTTTTACTTAATTGGCAAACTCAACCCAATCCCATTCCGATAAACCTGATGAGACTTAAACCTAGCAGGCGTTACATCTGCCAACTCTCCATCAGGAACAAAGGGAAAAACCGACCCTTCTATAAACATTTTCACATTTTGACGCCGCAATTGCTGTCCAGAAAAGGGAGACCCAATCCAACCGCCCCGTTCCCGGACTTCGTAGTAGGAACGATTCTCCAACTCATGCCTTAACTCCGACGCAAAACTCCCCTGCCAAAACAAACTCATTAAACAATAATAATTGCCTCCCTGAAAACTCACCACCTGCTGCCAATCTGGGGGTAAATCCGACCAACAGTCCACCTGAAACAGTCCCGCACCGCTGGAACGTTCCCCGCCAATTCCGGTTTCCGCCAATAACTGAAGCGCTGCATATAAACGATTCTCTAACTCCAGATTTTCTGCATTAAACTTGAGCAAAAAATACAACCCTGAATGATGAGGTGCTTGTTCAAACGTAACCAACCCCGTATGATAAAAATTGGTAGCCTGAGTAAGACGGTCTATCGCCACTTTCGGCAATGTTTGCTTCTGATAGATTTTCCCATATTCAAACGTTCTCGCCTCATGTAAATCCCTCTGATTCCCTCCCAGTCGGGAATTCGCCGTCTCCTCCAACTCCAGGCGATCGCCTTCTGTAAACCCTTGCCCTTGATACCAACGTTGCCAAATTTTTAGAGGTAAATACTCTAGCTTTCTGTACGCCTTCGCAAAGTTTAAATCATCCCCGGTGGGATAATTATGAGGCGGAATGAAGGGACGAGGCAAATAGTAAATTATCCTTTCCCCCCATTGCTGATAAATAAACGTCGAACTCATTCGCACCGGAGGAGATGCCCGAAACTCTGCTAACAAATCCTCCACTGCATTTGTACCAAATAAACGGACATACGCCGTAATCCAAGCACTAAATAACGTATCTGAACGCACCCGTTCCGCCGTTTCCTCTAGTCCAATTCCCACCTCACCAAAATGTACTGGGTGGCGTCCAAAATTCAGTCGTACTAACTTCCAAAGACTCATAGTAGCAAGTAAAAATTAATCCAATCTTCGGGTGCGTTAGCGAAGCGTAACGCACCAGTTGTTGACCTTGTTGTTGGGGTGGGCGCAAGGATGGTGCCCCTACTGCGTTTATTCAGGTAATTCTCCCTGAATTTGACCAGAAAGTTGACCAAACCCTCTCAACAACGCCAAAGTATCCTCAAACTCCAAAAACGGCAACCGGAAATTAATCGTCTCATCCGTCGTTACTCGACGATATTGACTTAAATTCCGCCAAAAACAGCGAAAGTTACAAAACTCCACCTTGCCATAACCACGAGACCCATGTCCGCCCAAGGCATCATCTTCTAAAATAGACAAAGCCACGGCAATATTCTGTAAATCCTCCACCCCTTGCTGAACATCTTCCACCGTATAAACCAACTCAAACTCAAACCGAGAATCTGCCGGAACCCGTTCAATTTGGCGGGGATTTGCAGCAGCCGTAACGCGGTCAATCCCGTTTTCAAATTTCCACTCGGTCATGTACAATCGGGTATCAACCCGCTGGAGTTTCTGCGCCGATTCCTCTTGTAAATGAGAATCCCGAATCATCAACCGGGCGGGATGATTTCGACCGCGTTTAACCTGGGTATATTCCACCCCATCAATCTCGCGAGTCACTACTCTTCCCTGACTTTCAACCGCCTCTAACTCTTCCTGTCGCCTCAAATTACTTTCCACCCAAAAATTAGACCCACCCGTAGACCCAAATAAGCGACTAATCGGACAGGTTCTCGCCCCTTGATAAGCAATCGGGTCACCACTGTCTACCTGGCTATAGCCATCCACCCAATCATCACTTTCATAGCGATAAGTATCCCGACTTCCTGCCCGATTCAGGGGTTTATTATAGAACCGTTCTAAAATTGAGCGCAGTTTGCCTTTAATTGAGGAACCGGGAAGATAAGGAAACTGAGTCAGGGGGTCACGGACTACTGGCTTATCTAAGCCGCCAATATCCAGGTTTTCTCCCCCTCCACCGATGTGGAGTCCTGTTTTGACAACCAGGGTACTTTGTAAGCGGAATTTACCAATTAAAGGTCTAGGTTGCAGCATGATTAATTATCTCGTCCTCCAGCAGCTTTGTGATAGGCAATAATCGATTCAATGAGTTGAACTAAGCGATGAAAATCTGGGGTATCATATACATGGTCAATAGCGACAGCGATAACATCAGCCAGGGGTTGAACTGGGCTTTTATGGCGACTTTGTTGACGGGCGGCGGCATAAGCGAGTTTGGGTTTAAGTAGGACAACTTCATCTTCGATGGTTGTAAATTTTTCCTGTTCATCTTGCGAGAGTTTGACTTTTAAGCGATTAACCGCATCCAAGAATTTGCGAATTTGATTGGTTTTTAACCCTTGGCTGACTAGATAATTTCCCAGGTTTTCCGCCTGAGTAACCAGTTGGCGAATGGTATAGTCTCGCAGTCCGTTTTTCAGGTGGCGGATGGTTTGAATCATTTCCTGGTCTGGACTGATATCAGTCTTGACGCCAGCGGGTTTCTGGATGGCGGTTGAGGGTGGGGATTTTTTCGGAGATTCGGGTCGTTTTAGCGGTTGGTTCATGGTGATTAGCTTAAGTAAATTGGAAGAAAAATGTAGGGGGGCAAGGCTTGCGCCCTTGTCAAATTAAGCGATAAACCCCTCACCCCCAGCCCCTCTCCCACTCTGGGGAGAGGGGAGTAAGAGGGAAGAAAAAAGGGAACAATCAGAGAGTTAAAAGGTAGCAAAACAGAAATAAGATTGGAACAATCAACAATCCTTGTAAAGGCGTTATCTGCTGCATCCTTTCCCCCTTCTCCCATGAAACAAAAGCGAAGCATCCTTTGTCATCCCTCCTCGCAGGGGGGAACGAGGGGGGTGGGATAAGGGGGTAGGGGATGAGGGTAAAATGCTTCAAAAATCAGCAAACAGTCACGGCTTAAATGTAACATCATAGTCTTCATTATGGGTCATTTTTGCTGGAGTCTAGTGCAGCAGTGCAGAAATAACTAACCAGTTAACAAGCTTCCTCAAAGCAGCTACATTATGTTCCTCATCGCCTTCTGCCCTCTGCCTTCGGACTTCTGCCTTTGTCTCGATTTAACGCCTCAATCCACGTTGCTATCGCCCGGAAATAGGGGGCATTATAAGGACTCTTTAACGAGACACGTATCGGCTGAAAGGTTGGCTGATTGAGAACCGATTGAGGTAATCGGGCTAAGGTATAGGCAATTTTAGGGAGATGTAAGAAATAGCGAGTATCCCACTGCTGTTTCTCTGGCTGGTCTTTCATTTCTTTGAGCATTTGTTCCTGGAGTTCGGCGGTGATTAAAAGGTGACGGACAAAACGGCGGGAATAATACTGGTCTAAATGTTGATTCAACCCGTAAACTAAGGGAAAAACTCCCCATAACGGCGGCTGTGTTTCCGGCTGCAAATACTTCCTCACCTCCGGATTAAGTTCCGCTAAATCCCCCCGCCCTAACCATTCTTCCCATTTAAACACCTGATCAAATAAACCTAAACTGCGCCGCCCATTTCCCTTGGCGGCTGTCTCCGCTTCCTTGGCTTTATCAGCGGCTTGATAGAGGGGAAACTTTGCCCCCGCCAGACTAATTCCCCCGGATAAGGTAATATCGGGATGGTGTCCGGTATAGGCACGGAAACATTGGTACACATCAAAGCCAAATTCGACGACTTCATTCCAAGTGCCACTGACAAACACATCATCACCACCCGCATAAATAAATAATAGATTCTGGCGCGGAGTTTCACTCAAGGCTTGGGCGTTGGTTAAGACAGGAACCTTGTCCCGGAGACTGAGAAAGTTCTCCTGGCGAGACTGGGCTAAACTATTCAGATACACCTTAAAGAAATAACTAATTAATCGCGACAATCCCGCCACTCGCGCTAAAGTTTGCTTCTCCCCCAGCCCCCGGGCAAAAATTTGTCCCAATCGGTCTACATCCATCTGCAAATAACCGACTCGTTGAATTCCTGGGGCAATATCTGCTAGTTCGGCGGCGGACATAAACCCAGATTCGCCTTCTTTTTGCGTCTGCTGTCCGTAGTTTCCTAAGAGTAGGGGAACTGCATTCCGATAATGGCGGAAACTATAATGGTCAATTGTCCAGTCGTTGACCAGAAATACGGTGTCTAAATTGGGGTCAATCTGTTTCCAGTTTTGCCAGTTTGGGTACAATCGATAGTCAATAGTTACGGCTTCCCGTTCCTCGGTTGCGGGTAACTGGAAGGAGAGAAGCGGCTGGGAATTAGACCCATTTGGAGGTGGCGATTCCCCCTTATCTGGGCGATGGGAACGGATAATCGCAGCCAGATGAAACAACTCGCCCCCCAATTTAAACATCTGGCGACAGGTATCGCAGGCTAAGACGGAATCGGGTTCATGGGGGTTGAGGGGGTGGAGGGTGTCTACATCATCTCGATGACATACCCGACAAGGGTCATAAGCCGGACGGGGTTGCATCAGGGCGGACAGACTCTGGGCAAATTTTCGGGATTTTTGTTGGGCTAATTTTTGAGTTACGGTTGACCAAGATTGGGCAAATTCGGCAGTTTTCACAGCTTGGGAATCAAATTCCTGACTATCCAAGGCGAGGAAGATGTTTCCTTGGAAATGGTCAAATAACCATTGATTAATCTGCTGCTGAACGTGTTGCATCCGGTGACAATTTTCCGGTGTTGAAGCGGCGATAAGGTAGAGATTCCCGCCGCCTGCATAGATAATCGTTGTGCGCGGTAATTCTAGGGTGTCTAGGAGTTGTTGGACGACTTCTTCGGTTACCAATTCCAGGTAAAAACTTCGCGCCCGTAAGGATTTTAATGCGCCATCACTGGAGATGGTATAGATAAACTTTTGAATTCCGGATAAGTCTCCGGCGATTAGCATCAGTTTCCCAGTAGCGGACGCATTAGCTAAGGCGACAGCGATAGCAGCCGTGGCGCGAGTTAAGTCAATTAAGGCGACATCCTCTTGACCCAAACTCAGATGGGAGGCAAATTTCTCTAAAATCAGCGTCAGTAAGGAGAGGTTTTGCCAGTCTGAGGGGGTAAGATGAGTGAGAACTTGGCGAATGGCGTCCTGTATCTCTCCCATCTCTGGTGGTTGCGGTTGAGGATAAGGAATCGGGGGATTAGTATCCGCGATCGCAGCCGCATTCCAGTAATATTTCCTTAGGGGACGCTGGGTTAGTTGTACCTGGTCAAACAGAACTCGCAAGGGTTTCGGGGTTTGGGATTCTTGCCAGTCCAACAGGTTAATGGCTTGCGTGACCGCGATTTGAGGGAGTTCTGCAAGGGTGACATCGGTCAATTCCAGGGGTGAATTCGTCCAGGTTGCCAAAATCCGGACGGCTTTTTGAACGATGGCGAGGGCGATTTCATGGTTTTGGGTGAGGGTGGGACTGTTTTTCACGGTGAACTGAGTTAGTGATTCCCTGTTCTTTATGGTTCCCAGTCTACTCCCTGGGTGGAAGTGGTGGTTTCCATCTAGAAGGCAGAGGGCAGAGGGCAGAAGGCAGAAGGCTTTTTTAAGGCAGAAGGCAGAGGGCAGAGGGCAGAGGGCAGATAAGTTATCTTAACAGGGGGGTTTGGGGGAGTTGTAAGACCCACGCTGTACCCTTCGACTCCGCTCAGGGTCAGCGTTGGGATACACAACTCCCCCAAGTTAATTTAGGTGACTCAACGTTACCTAAATTAACAGTTAACAGTAC